>CAVGYS010000111.1:416-5087 GCA_963633505.1 Oscillibacter sp. MSJ-31 | reverse complement strand
TGATGTAGCAGAGCTTGTTGGCGGACACTTTCGCCTTCACCTTGACGGTACCGTCGGCAGGGGAGCTCACCTTGGTAAACTCAGCGTTGATGAACGTCGGATCGGTGTCAGAGAGGACTCCGACGGAAAGATTGGAGAGCCCATCCTGACTGAGGCCGGAATACGTCACGTCCACAACGGCATAGCCTGCGAGTGCATTGATTTCGCTGACCGTACTTGAGATGGTCACCTCGGGCATCGTCCCCTCGAATTTGGAGAAGCCCTCCTCCACCTCGCTCTTGCTCGGCGCATCCTTGGTGCAGGAGGCGAGAGCGAGCACCGCGATGAGCGGCAAATATTTAACTATTTTCTTCATTTCTCTTGCAAATTAATGGTCTCTACTTTTCCTCGGTACCTGAAATCCACTCGTTCTGCTCCGCATCGGTGATGTTCACGTTGTTCTGCATCTCCTGGAGAGGAATCTGGAAGTTCCAACTCTTGCCGTGGGCAGGGAAAGCGTACCGAGCCGATGCCAGGTGATTGGTCCCGGAGTATTTCCTGTTGACGGCCAGACCGTTGCGGCGCAGGTCGAAGTACTCGAAGCCTTCGCCCCAGAGCTCGATGCGGCGCTGCAGGAGGACATCGTCCACGGTCACGTCGGAATCGCTCCACTGAGGGTCACGGCTTGCCATAAGCTTGGCGAGGGTGGAAGTGGCCTTTCCGTCGGAGAGACGGGCGTGTGCCTCGGCCTCGATGAGAATCATCTCGGCGTTGCGCATATAGATGTAGTCCTGAAGCCAGTTGGCCATGTAACCGAATTTCCTCGCAGCATACTTGAGCTTGCCACCGGTAGTGGCGGCCGTCGGATCTCCGCTCGGCCCGTTGAAGAGAGCCTTGCGGTAGTCGCTGTCAGGAATCTGGTTGTAGAGACTGGCGTCGATGCAGTGCACGGACTGACCGATTCCGCCGTAGCCCTGGCAGTCATTGCTCAGATGAGAGAAGAATGACGCATAGGAGGTCATCGTCTCGGCATTGTGGTTGAAGCCCCAGATGACTTCATTGTCACCGTCAGCCTCCATGAAGCCGGATTTCAGTCTTGCCTCGTCCATCAGGTCGTAGCCGTTCTGTGCAGCCTGAGCCGCGGTGATGGCTTTGTCCCACTGCTGGGTGAGGAGGTAGTAGCGGGCTGCGATACCCTGGGCGACCTCGTAGTTGACCTCGTTCTTGCTCGTGCGCACGTAGCCGTCCAGAAGAGGAAGTGCAAGGTCGATGTTGCGTTCGATCTCGGTCTTGAGGACGGAGAGAGTGTTGCGCCCGGCCACCGCATTGGCATCTTCGGTGGACTTGCCGTCACGGGTGGCATATACGATAGGCACTGCCGGAGCGTCGTCGCGGAAGGTCATCGAAGGAGTGCTGCCCTCGACAGGATCCTGGAAAAGCTGGATCAGGTAGGTGTAGCTGAAAGCACGCAGGGCATACGCCTGTCCGAGATAACCCTTGAGGGTCTCGTTGGTCGGGTCTTCGGTCCCGAAGAAGTCGATGACCTCGTTGCACTTCTTGATCAGCGTGTAGAAGAAGTTCCACATCTGATAAGGACGATTGTAGTTGTACTGACCGTAGTCGTGGTTGATATCATAAGTACCCCAGTTCCAGGTGCCGCACACTGCGATGTCAAGTCCCATCATGTCGGTGTTGTACGTCACTCCGAGGAAACCGAAGTCATCGTGTGCTCCGCTGGAGCTGCCGCGGGTGTTGTACTGCACCATCCAGGCGTAGAAGCCGTTGACATAGGAGGAGAGGAAGCTTGGGTCCTGCTCCACCAGGGAAGCCGCCTCCGTGCCGGAAAGCCGGCTGGAATCTTCAACCTCGAACGACTTCTCGCAAGAGCAGAGGACGAGGGCGGCGGAGGCCAATATTGCTATGTATTTTTTCATAAACATTTCTCCTTATAATTAGAATGTGAGTGTTACACCACCGGAGACAGTACGGAGAGCCGAATAGGTGAATCCATTGCCGCCGGAGAAAGACTTGCGGACGTCCATACCCTTCCTTGCGGAGGTATAGAATACGTTGTCAGCGGTGACATATACCCTGAGACCTGCGACGGACAGCTTGCTTGAGATGTTCTTAGGCAGAGTGTAGCCGAGGGTGACGTTCCTGAGGCTCAGGTAAGAAGACTTCGTGAGCCATCTGGTGGACTGGGCGTTGGAATCCTGCTCGTTGAACTGCACGCGAGGCACGTCGGTGGAGGTGTTCTCCGGAGTCCAGCGGTTGAAGATGTCCTTGTGCCAGTTGGAACCGGGAGTACCGGCTGACATGAGGCTCTGGTAAACGGAGTCGAGGGTGTATCCGCCAATCTGATATGCGAAGTTGGCGCTGAAATCAAAGTTCTTCCATACGAGAGAGGTTGAGAAACCACCGTAGATGTCAGGGATTGGAGTCTTGCCGATCTTGCGGTACGTCGCCTCGGAAGTCGTGTTGACAATGGACTGGTTGCCCTCGTCATCGTACTTGTAGTACTGAGGACGGCCTGTCTCAGGATCGACTCCGGCCCACTCGTAGAGATAGTAGTTGTACAGGGATGAACCCACTTCGCGCCAGAAGCTGCCAACCTGCTTTCCCTCTTCCGGATAGTCGGAAGGAAGCTTGGTGATCTTGTTCTTGTAGTGGGTGCCGTTGAGAGCGACGTTCCAACTGAAGTCACGGGTCTTGACGAGGTCTGCACTGATCTCGAACTCGATACCGGTGTTCATCATGTCCATATCGTTGACAAGCTGTGAGCTCGGCTTGCCCTGAGAGAGGGCGAGAGGACGATAGTAGATCATGTCCTTGGTCTCCTTGATGAAGTACTCGGCGTTGAGGGACACCCTGTTGAAGAGCTTGCTCTCGAATCCGACGTTGAAGTTGTTGGACTTCTCCCAAGTCACCTCAGGAGCGGCGCGGAACGTCTGGGTCAGGGAAGCCTTGCCGTCGACACGGTCGATGCGGTAGAGGTTCTCATATACGCGGTTCACACCGATGTTGTCGTTACCCTGAGTACCGTAGCTGCCCTTGACTTTGAGGTAGTCAAGCCATGAGACTTCCTGCAGGAAGCTCTCGGCCTTGGCGTTCCATGAAGCTCCGACAGCCCAGAAGTCACCCCAGCGCTTGTCTTTCGCGAAGCGGGAAGATCCGTCCATACGGTAAGAAGCGGAGAAGTAGTACTTGTTGGCGAAGTTGTACTCGGCGCGGGAGAAGAATCCCTCGAGGAAGTAGCTGCTACGTGAAGAGGTAAGGTCCTGATAGTTGGTCGCGTTGGCGAAATCGGTCACCGTCTTGTTGACGAAGTTCGTCATCTGACCGTAGAGATAGTATGAGTTGTCGGACTTGGTCTCGTGTCCGAGGAGGACGTTGAGGCTGTGCTCGCCGAAAGTCGGAGTCCAGGTAAGGAGCTGGTTGGCATTGAGGGCCATGTACCTGTCGGCCTCCTGCTCGCCGCGTCCGTTCACGTTCTTGGCATCACCGCCGTTAGGGGTGGTGTAGTAGTCACTGATGGTGTTGAACACGTCGTATGCGACGTTGACGGAGAAGACGAGGTCCTTGAGAATATTGACGTTGACGTATCCTCTTGAGGAGATGTTGTCGCGGGTGTCCTTGGTGATGGATGCGATCATCTGTCCGTAAGGGTTGCTGCTCGGAGCGTAGGCACGCCCGGTCTCGCCCCAGTCGAAGAGGACGTTGCCGAGCTCATCATACTGACGGTTGCCGTTCTCGTCGTAGAGGTAGATAGGATAGATAGGGGCCACGTTCTGTGAGAACATGAACAGGTTGGCGTAGTTGCTGCCCTCGCTGTCGTTGTACCTGGACTGAACGGTGTTGGAGTATGCGAGGTTGATACCGGCCTTGATGAACTTGTTGATGGTGTGGTCAACCTTGGCACGTACCGCGATACGCTGGAAGCCGGAGTTCGGCACGTATCCCTCGTCGTTGAGGTAGGATACCGACATATAGCCCTGGGTGGCGTCGGAGCCGCCTGCCGCAGACACGTTATATTCCTGACGGATACCGCTGCGGAAGACGTCCTTGTTCCAGTTGTCGTTCCACTTGCGGGTGGTGGCGTTGGCGTTGAGCTTGCCGGTGCGAGGATCGACTATCTCGTTGTCGGCTACGCCGCTGTAAATATTGTAAGGTCCGAGCTGGTTGAGAAGGTTGGCGGAGGCGTAGATGCCGGCCTGAGCGAGATCCTTCACGCCGGTGTAGTAAACGGCGTTCCTGGATGCTTCCCATGCCATCTCATAGTATTCGCCCGGATCGGTGATGATGTCGTATGCCGGAACGGCACGTGAGTTCACGCCGACCTTGGCGTCGAAGTTGATGCTGATCTTGCCTGCAGTACCCCTCTTGGTGGTGATCATGATCACACCGTTGGAACCGCGCGCACCGTACATTGAGTTGGCGGCGGCATCCTTGAGGACGGTGATGGACTCGATGTCCTGTGACGGGATGGAGTTGAGGCTTCCCTCATACGGGGTACCGTCCACTACGATAAGCGGAGAGGTGGAGGCGCTGACAGAACCGATGCCTCGGATCTGGATGCTGGCGCTGGAACCCGGAGTGCCTGATGAGCTTGCGGTCTGAAGACCGGCCACGGCTCCTTCGAGGGACTTGGAAATGTTGGTTGACTGCATCTTGGTCAGTTTCTCGCCACTGAGC
>CAVGYS010000111.1:0-406 GCA_963633505.1 Oscillibacter sp. MSJ-31 | reverse complement strand
CCACTGAGCTGAGTGGCGGAACCGACGAACGATGACTTCTTCTGTACGCCGTAGGCTACCACGATGGTCTCGTCGAGGAACTCTGAATCCGGCTCGAGAGCGATGTCGATGGTCTTCCTTGAGCCTACGCTCACCTCGCGTGACTCATATCCGAGAGCCGAGAACACGAGGACTCCCGATGCGGGAGCGGAGATGGAATAGGCACCTTCCGCGTCTGATGAGGTGCCGTCGGTCGTCCCCTTCACCATTATCGATGCGAAAGGAACCCCTTCGCCTGTCGTGGCGTCCTTGACGGTTCCCGATACCTTCACGCTCTGAGCGGAAAGTGAGACCGTCACAAGCGCCAGCAGTGCGCTGAAAAACAGTTTCGCTTTTTTCATAAGCAAATACTTTAATTAAACATAAT
>CAVGYS010000110.1:0-5104 GCA_963633505.1 Oscillibacter sp. MSJ-31 | reverse complement strand
CGACCAGGCCGTGATGGACGCGGAAGCGGGCTGGGCGCAGCAGTTCCACATCGGAGCCATCCGCAACAACAACGCCAAGATGTTCAACCTCGTCGGCCCGGACACCGGATACGACGCCATCCACGACCAGGAAATCGCCGCCGCCGGCAACAAGTTCTTCAACCGTCTCGCATCCGAGGACAAGCTCACCAAGACGATCCTCTACTGCCTCAACCCCAAGGACAACGAGGTGATGATGACGATGGCCTACAACTTCAACGACGGCACCGTCCCGGGCAAGATGCAGTTCGGCTCCGGCTGGTGGTTCCTCGATCAGGAAGTGGGCATGCGCCGTCAGATGGACGCGCTTTCAGTGCTCGGTCTGTTCAGCCGCTTCGTCGGGATGCTCACCGACTCCCGCAGCTTCATCAGCTACCCGCGCCACGAATACTTCAGGCGCATCCTCTGCGACGTCGTGGGAGCTGACGTCGAGAACGGCAAGCTTCCGGCTTCCGAAATGGACAGAATCGGTCAGATGATCGAGGACATCTCATACAACAACGCCAAAAACTACTTTAATTTCTAAATCATGGACTACACAAAGAATCCCAACTATATCAAGGCTCTCGAGTACATGGCCGCCAATGACCTGAATTCGCTCGAGAATGGAAAGCACGTCATCGACGGGGACAATCTCTTCGTAAACGTCGTCGATTCGCAGATGAAGACCCCGGAGCAGGCCCGGCTCGAAGTGCACGACAAGTACATCGACATCCAGGTTCCCCTCTCCAAGGGCGAGAGCTTCGGAGTGAAGCCGCGCAGCGAGTGCCGCGAGCAGGACGGGGAGTTCAACCACGAAAAGGACATCCTCTTCTACAAGGACAAGGACTGGAAGACCGTCAGCATCAAAGCCGGAGAGAAGATCGTCTTCGACACCGACACGGCCCACGCTCCTCTCATCGGAGAGGGGACGATCCACAAAGCCATTTTCAAGGTAAAGGTGGCATAATATGGGAACGCTCGCGATATTGGCGTTCCTGTGGTTCAACGGAGCTTCTCCTGTCAGCCTTTCAGTATCACGTAACGCCGACCCTGTGGTCGGCGTTGCCGTTGAAATGCTTGGAAGCGACCTCGAAGAAGTCACTGACATGACCACGCGCCGGGCAGCTCCCGGCACCGCCACCATCAGAATCATCCAATATGATAGGGACAAGGCCAATCTCCGCAAGCTCGGAGTCCCGTCCGACGTGGCGGACTCCCTGGGCTTTGTCAAGGAAGCGTTCTATGTCGGGACGCACGGCTCCCAGATCGTCGTGGTAGGGTCAGACGGGCGCGGCACGGCATACGGGGCACTGGAAATCTCCCGTCTTGCGGGAGTCTCGCCATGGATATGGTGGGGCGATTCCCACCCGCAGAAGCGTTCATCTCTTGAGCTGCCGGAGGGCTTCAGCACCTTCCAGCACCCGTCCGTAGAGTACCGGGGATTCTTCCTCAACGACGAGGACTGGAGTTTCCGCCCTTGGAGCACGATGACGTTCTCCCCCCAGGAGAACCCGGGGACCATCAGCGCCGACACCTACCGCGAACTTTTCCGCCTGCTGCTGCGCCTGAGAGCCAACACCATCTGGCCGGGGATGCACAACTTCACGACCCCGTTCTTCAAGGTTCCGGGAGCACGCGAAGCGGCGGATTCCTGCGGCATATTCATCGGCACTTCGCACTGCGAACCGCTGCTGCGCAACAACGTCGAAGAGTGGGACGTGGCGGAGCGCGGCCCATACAACTATATCACCAACTCGCAATCCGTCAAGGACTACTGGACGGAGAGGCTCATGGAGATGAAGGGGAGAGACGCTCTCTACACCATCGGCATGCGCGGCATCCACGACGGCTCGATGGAGGGGGTGAAGACGCTTGAGGAGAAGACCGTCGCGCTGCAGAAGGTGATCGACGACCAGAGGGAGCTGCTTGGAAAATACACTGACAGGGACCTTCGCCGCGTGCCGCAGATGTTCATGCCGTACAAGGAAGTGCTGGAGATAATGGAGAACGGACTGAACGTGCCGGAAGACGTGACCATCGTTTGGTGCGACGACAACTACGGCTACATGACCCGTCTGAGCGATGCGCAGCAGCAGAAGCGCAGCGGCGGCGCCGGGGTGTACTATCACCTGAGCTACGCCGGCCGCCCTCACGACTGCCTGTGGCTGAGCACGACCCAGCCGGGACTCATTTACAACGAGATGCGCCAGGCCTACGACCACAATGTCCGCAAGCTCTGGATAGTCAACGTCCACGATCCGAAGGTGGCGGCATACGACCTGGAGTTCTTCCTCGACATGGCGTGGAACGTGGATTTCATCGGGCCGCGCAACATCAACTCCCACCTCGTCTCATGGATGGAGAGGGAGTACGGAAGCGCCGTCGCGCAGAAGCTCGCCGACGTGATGCCGGAGTACTACAGGCTCGCCTCGATGAGAAGGCCGGAGTTCATGGGATGGAGCCAGGTGGAACTCTCCGACAAGAGCAGATATCCCGGAGGTCTCTCGCAGGTTTCGAATACGGAGTTCAGCTTCAGCGAGTTCGGCGATGAGGCGCAGAGGTACGTCGAGGCGTTCCGCGCTCTGGTGTCAAAGGTGAGGGAGGCGGAGGCGCTCGTCCCGGAAAGAAGCCGCGACGCCTATTTCGCCGGAATCGTCTATCCGGTGGAGGCCACCGCGGCCATGGCGGAGAAGATGCTCTATGCGCAGAAATCGCGTCAGAGGGCGCTCACGACCTATGCTCCGGGCGTATGGCGCACGGATACCGTCATGATGGCCGCCGCAGCCGGCAGCCAGAACGCATACCAGAAGATACGCAGTCTCACCCGCTACTACAACGAGGAGCTCGCGGGCGGCAGATGGAAAGGGATGATGTCCGACAGGCCGAGGGATCTCTACGTGTTCCGCGCTCCGCTGCTTCCTGTCG
Source organism: Oscillibacter sp. MSJ-31 (assembly GCA_963633505.1). Lineage (GTDB taxonomy): Bacteria > Bacteroidota > Bacteroidia > Bacteroidales > UBA932 > Cryptobacteroides. The sequence continues at coordinate 2,158 of CAVGYS010000110.1, read as the reverse complement.
CGCTCACCGAGGCTGAATGCAGCCAGTGGGGAGAATATGCCTCGGAGTGGAAGGCCGGAGAACTCTCCTCGAGCGGAAAGGACTATGCGGCGTTCAACGCCTGCGACTACGCCTCTTCGAGCATTGAAGTCACCCCGGTTCAGAACCTCGGGCACAGCGGCAACGCAGTTCCGGTATCAAAGGGCGGACGGCTCGACTACAGCTTCAGTCTCGACGCATCGGGAGACGCGGTGCTCAGAGTGGCGCTCATCCCGACCCAGGCCAATGACAGGGGCGATATCCGCTTCTGTGTGACGATGGACGGAGGCGAGGCGCAGGTCTTCTCGATCAAGGAGCCTTTCCGCAGCGAGAGGTGGAAGAAGAACGTGATGCGCGGGCAGGCCGTGGTGGAAATCCCGCTCAAGCTCAGCGAGGGCAGCCACACGCTGTCGCTGGGAGCAGTCGATGACCACGTCATCTTCGACCAGTGGATGATCGACTTCAAAGCGGACAGGAAGTTCTACCTCTTCCCGATAAGATAAGACAAGAATACGGCGAAATCAATACCAAGAAGGGAGGCTCCTGGGGGCCTCCCTATTCCGAATACAAAATTATTAACCGCTAATACCCAGGATAGTCTAAGCAAGGTGCCGCCTTCATTAGATCCGAAACCCCTGAACACCAAAACAAATTACCACAATGACAACAGGGCCCGAAGTCCCGGAAATTTTATGGTTAGAACTGAAGGTGACATTGCAAAGGTAAGCGGGACAAGAAAAAAAGTCGTATATTTGCATCTGCAAAAGGTGTAAAATCGTCCAAAAAACCACATTGACAGAACCTTCTGTGATAAAAAGTCTATTCATATCGCTTTTCTTGACCATCGCGGCCACCATGCCATCGATGGCGGATTCGGGGTATCGCTTCGCATATCACCTCGGAGAGGACGGACTCCCCATGACGCGCATTCAGGACATGACGCAGGACGGCAACGGATGCATGTGGTTCGCCACCTGGTCCGGGCTCTACCGTTTCGGCGGCTCATATTTCACCGGCTTCACTTCGAGCGGCCAGGACGGAGCAGAAGAAAAAAGCAGCAATCGCTTCGAGAAGATAGAAAAGGACGGATTCGGGCAGATCTGGGCGCTCTCCTACAACGGCACGCTATACCGCTTCGACCCCAGGACCGAGAAGTTCAGCCTTGTCGCCGCCGGACGCGGCATCAGCGAAATCCACAGACTCTCCTCGGATGATTTCTGCTTTGTCTCCTCCGACAACAGCGTACTCCGGACCAGATATTCCGATGCCGGACGGGCCTGCTCTCTCCACGAATACATGGCGGCCGGGCCACACAAGGTGAACGGCATATACAAGGATGCGGAAGACAACGTCTGGACAGCCACCGATGGAGGAATCCTGCGGGGCGCAGAGAGGATAAGCGAGCTGCCGGGCTTCTGCATCGAGAGTTCCAACGGAGCCCTCCGCTTCGGAAGCAAAGACGGTAAAATCGTGGAAGTAATTGACGGCAAAGTCTTTGAACTCAATACGAAGGCCCCGTACGAAATAAAGCTCATCGCCGCTGTCCCCGAAACGCTCGACCTCATTCTTGGTTCGGACGATGGGAGGCTCTCGCTGCTCGGGATGGACGAATGGAAGTTGAGCAGAATAACGGTTCCCGCCGCCTGCTTCCTCGGAAGCGGGCCAAAGTCGTTCATCGACAGGGAAGGGGACGTATGGATATGGTCCGCGCTCGGAGGCATCGGCCGCTTCGACCGGGAGGCGATGAGGCTGGAGCCCCTCAAATATGAGAGCAAAGTCCCCGATGGATGGAACGAGGAGAACAATCTGCTGACGGTTCAGCTTGACAATCAAGACAATATCTGGTTCGCCGGAAGCTGGGGCGGAGTATTCTCCACTACGCCGCCTCCCTTGACACCTATCCAGATATGCCCCTGCGCATCTTCCGTTATGCTGTATGCCGGGTAGGGCAGTTTCCAGTCGGCGATCCTGCGGAACTTCTCGTCGAGCAGATGAATCCTGCCGTCTTTGGTCCCGGCGTAGATGAGTCCGTCTTTGTCCTGGGCCACGGCTCTGACGCTGTTCTCCGGAGACGGAGCGCCGCTGCCGTCAAAAGCCGCCAGACGGAATCCGCTTTCTTTTCTGGAGGCCATTCCTACTC
>CAVGYS010000109.1:0-5114 GCA_963633505.1 Oscillibacter sp. MSJ-31 | reverse complement strand
CCCCGATTCCCCGGACACTCGCCATGACGCTCTACGGCGACCTGGACGTCTCGATCATCGACGAGCTTCCTCCGGGCCGCAAAGCGGTGCAGACCATCTGCGTCGGACAGAACCGGCTCGGCGCGACGTACAAATTCATAAAGGAGGAGATCGCCTCGGGACGGCAGGCGTTCATCGTCTATCCGCTCATCTTCGAGAGCGAGACGCTCGACCTGAAGAACCTCCAGAACGGATACGAAGAAATCATGAGGGTGTTCCCCCTTCCGGACTACAAGGTGGCGATTGTCCATGGTCAGCAAAGCGCCGAAGAGAAGAATTTCAACATGGACGCCTTCGCCGCCGGAAGGGCCGACATCTTGGTGTCCACTACGGTGATAGAAGTCGGAGTGGACGTGCCAAACGCATCGGTGATGGCGATCATGAGCGCCCAGAGGTTCGGTCTGAGCCAGCTCCACCAGCTGCGCGGAAGAGTGGGCCGGGGAGCGGAGAGGTCCTACTGCATACTCGTGAAGGACGACAAGACCTCCAAAGAGGCGCAGCAGAGGCTCGAGCTGATGTGCTCGACGCAGGACGGCTTCGAGATAGCCGAACAGGACATGAAGATGAGGGGCCCCGGAGACCTTGAGGGCACCCAGCAGAGCGGACTTCCCATCAATCTTTCGATAGCTTCGCTCGCAAAGGACGGCGCGATCCTCTCCGAAGCGCGCTACGATGCGGAAAAGCTCCTCGAAGCGGATCCCACGCTCGCGAGTCTGCAGAACGCCAGGCTGGTACGGGAATTGAAAAAAGGCAGATACGAAATCAAAGATTACAGTAAAATATCATGAGAAAAGCACTTATCGGTTTATTCTTTTTAACTATGGCAATGAGTTGCACGAAAACGGTCGAAAGCGGCTATGTCGGCCCCTCTGACATCAAGATTGAAGACGGGGTGATGACCCCCGAGGCATTGCTCGCGCTCGGAAGGCTTTCCGACCCGCAGATCTCCCCCGACGGAAGCAAAATCCTATATGGCGTGTCCTACACCTCGGTCGCTGACAACCGCAGCTGCCGCAATCTTTTCATCTGCAACGCGGACGGCACGGGCAAAGTGCAGCTCAGCCGTTACGCCTCATCGGTAAGCAACGCGAGGTGGTCCAAGGACGGCTCAAAGATATACTTCATCTACAAAAACCAGATATGGCAGGCCCCCTTCAAGGGGAAGAGCCTCGGGAAGATGCAGAAGCTCAGCGAAATCCCGTCCGGAGTCAGCGGATTCAGCATCTCCCCGGACGAGACCGGCGTAATCTATGTCAGCAGCGTCAAGAACACCGCCCTCCAGCAGCCTTGACAAGGCCCAGGCCTACGCCACGGAAGACCTGATGTACCGCCATTGGGACCATTGGGTGACGGAAGTGCCGCGAAGCTACGTGGCTCCGTTCAACGGAGAGCTCATCACCCCGGACAATTCTTCCGACATCCTGGGGACAGAAGAACTTTATGAACTTCCGACCGAGCCTTTCGGCGGCATCGAGCAGCTCTGTTGGGCTCCTGACAGCAGACATATAGCCTATTCCTGCCGCAAGAAGACCGGCAAGCAATACGCTTTCAGCACGAACAGCTGCATCTACGTCACCAACATCCGGAGCGGGAAAACGGTGGACGTCACGACCGGAGGAGGCTACGACACGGACCCCGCATGGAGCGCGGACGGCAGACACCTCGCCTGGGTATCAATGAAACGCGACGGATACGAAGCTGACCGCCAAAGACTTATGGTTTGCGATATCACACTTGGGGACTCCGTCACCATCGGCGCGGCACGGGAGCTTACCTCAACCTTCGACCACGACGTGGCCTCTCCGGTATGGCACGGGGACGAGATTTTCTTCAACTCTCTCGTATCCGAAGGCATCCAGGGGATTTTCTGCATCGACCTCAGCGGAGAGGTGCAGAGAGTTACCGGGGACGACTGGTGGTTCGACTTCGACTCCCCGTTCGCCGTGCTTGAGAGCGACAAGGGAGTGACGCTTCTCTCCTCCTATGCCTGTCTGAAGTTCCCTACCGAACTGGTGGCCGTGGACATCACGCCGGAGGGCACTTCGTATAGGCAGATCAGCGACGAGAACGGACATATAATCAATCAGTTGGATGACATCCGCTCCGAAAGCGTGCTCGTGGAGACCACTGACCACAAACAGATGCAGTGCTGGATCACCTACCCGCCGCATTTCGACAGCACCAAGGTATATCCGGCCATCGAAATAGTGCTCGGCGGCCCTCAGGGCACCAACTCCCAGGACTGGAGCTACCGCTGGTGCTATCGTCTCATGGCCCAGCAGGGCTATATCGTCATCAGGCCTAACCGCCGCGGAACCACGGCGTTCGGTCAGGCGTGGAAGGAGCAGATTTCCGGAGACTACCCGGGCCTCAACATGCAGGACTACCTCAGCGCCGGTCGCTACATCAAGAGCAAGCCTTACGTCGGCAAGCTCGCCTGCGTCGGAGCCTCATACGGTGGATATTCGGCCTATATGCTCGAAGGGATGCACGGTGACCTCTACGACTGCTTCATCGCGCACGCCGGAATCTTCGACGAGAAGGCCCTGTGGTTCACGACGGAAGAGATGTGGTTCGCCAACTGGGACAACGGAGGTCTGACCGAATACGCCTACACCCCGGGCCAGACCGGACCCAAGGGAGACGGAGTCACCTTCGGAGGCATGCAGCAGGCCGGCGCTCCTTACGCGAGCACCGCAAAAGCCCGCAGGCACTACGCCAACGACCCGTCATCGATGGTGACGAAATGGCACACCCCGATTCTCTGCATACACGGCATGATGGATTTCCGCATCCCTTATACCCAGGGGATGGCCGCATTCAACGCCGCGCAGATGATGGGGGTCCCGTCCAAACTCGTCGTATTCCCTGAAGAAAATCACTGGATTCTCCAGCCGCAGAACTCCCTCTATTGGCACAGAGAGTTCTACGGATGGCTTGACAGATGGATGAAATAATATGAAACTCAAAGAGATAATAGGCGCCATCGAAAAGGTAGCGCCGCTCTCGATTCAGGACGGATTCGACAATTCCGGCCTTCAGGTCGGCAGTCTGGAGATGGAGATTTCCTCCGTGCTGGTCTGTCTCGATGTAACTGAAGCCGTGGTCGATGAGGCCGCAAGGATGGGCTGTCAGCTCATTCTCTCACACCACCCCCTGCTCTTCCGTCCGCTCAAGACAGTGGGCGACGCCACGTACCAGCAGCGCTGCACGATTGGGGCCATAAAGGAAGGTATCGCCATCTATTCCGCGCACACCAGCCTGGACAATGCGCCGGGAGGAGTCAACTACAGAATCGCCGAGCTCATCGGGATGGAAGACCTGCACTGGCTTTCACCCAAGGACGGTGGCACCAACAGCGGTTCCGGAGTGGTCGGGACGCTGGGAAGACCTGTCTCCGACGAGGACTTCCTCTCCACTCTCAAGGAGAAGTTCGGCGTGGCGTGCCTCAGACACTCCGAGACTGACGGAAGGACGGTGCGCCGGGTGGCCGTCTGCGGCGGAGCCGGGGCGTTCCTGCTCCCGGACGCGATACGGGAGGGTGCGGACTGCTTCGTCTGCGGAGAGTTCCACTACCACGACTATTTTGAGAATTCGAGCGTGCTTCTGGCCGAACTCGGTCATTATCAGAGCGAAAAATTCACCATTGACCTGTTGCGCGACATTCTCCGCAGGACATTCCCGCAGCTGAGAATATCAGCGACGGAAATCGACACGAACCCTATAAGGTACAAGTAAGATGCAATCAAAATATTCTGAAAACTCAATCGTAAGCTGCTACATGTCCGACTGCCACCATATCCTGCGGCCGGAATCGTTCCTTGACCTCGCTCAGCAGCTGGCAGTCAAGGCGGCGCAGGTCGAGAACTTCGGCGACGCAAGGCTGAAAGAGCACGGCTGCGTCTGGATTCTGGCGAGGATGCAGACCCGTTTTGAAAAGAAAGTCCGTTTCGACGAGAACATCCGCCTCGACAGCTGGCATCGGGGACTGAACGGGCTGTACTTCATCCGCGACTATCAGCTCATAGATTCCGAAGGCCAGGTGGCCGTCAACTCCACAAGTTCATGGATAATCATGAATTTCGAGAACCGCAGAATCTACAGAGGAGACGACGTCATGTGTCTTCTGCCCCCGGAGCCCCAGTGCGAAGACAGGGCCATCGAGGAACCCTGCCCCAAAATCATGTTCCCGAAAGGGGTGGAGCTCACGGAAATCGGCACGCACAGGGTGAACTGGTCCGACGTGGACTACAACGGCCACGCCAACAACGTCAAATACACCGTCTGGGCCCTGGACAACCTGCCGCAGGATCTCGTCTTCGGACATTTCCTCAAAGAGGTGTCCATCAACTTCAACAAGGAAGCCAGGATGGGCGAAGTCGTGACGCTGTACCATGCCGAGCAGGACGGCGCCCACATCGTGGAGGGCCGCAGCGGAGACCATCAGGTGTTCATCGAAAAGCTTGTTTTCGAAGATTAGAGGCTATTTTACCCCCTCACCCAACGGCCGGAGCTTGGCATATTTGAGCAGCAGGAGCTTCTCTCCGTAGGCATCGAAGCGGATATGGGCCTTCATGTCGGGGGCCGTCCCGGAGAGTTTCAGAATGGTCCCGGCTCCGAAACGATTGTGCTCTACGCGCTCGCCCTCGTGCAGCCTTGTCATGTCCACGGCCTCGAAGTTCTCGTCCGCAACAGGCGCGGGCCTATGCTCCGAAGTGGGGTTCACCGGCAGAGCGGCAGAGCGCTGAAAGCCGGCGTTCCGCCCCGATGGACGTTCCCTGCGCTCGTAGCTGACGCGGGACGACTGACCATAGTAGCCCGGGGAGCGCTGGCCGATTCTGTCCAGCCTTCCTCCGGTGAAACGGGAGCCGAAGCCTCCCCACTCGTGGACGATGCCGGAATTTCCGAAGTCTTCCTCCTGAAGAGGATTCTCCATATAGCACGGGTCTATCTCCTTGATGAAACGGGACGGGGAGTTGGACTCGTGCTTGCCGTTGCGCATCCTGGTGCCGGCAAATGACAATGAGAGAGCCTTCCCGGCACGGGTGATGGCCACGTAGAAAAGCCTCCTCTCC
>CAVGYS010000108.1:2000-5125 GCA_963633505.1 Oscillibacter sp. MSJ-31 | reverse complement strand
ACGGCCTTGAAGCCCGAATCCAGTCTGAGATCCACATAGCGTGGAAGCTTGAAGTTCAAGTTTTCCATAATTAGAAGTGTTAGGTGACGCGATTTTTTCGCGTCGGGTTGTTGTTGATGTTCACCTTGCTCCCGGGCCGGCCCGAAGGCGGACTCATCGGGAGCGCGAGCGCAATATGGGGATAATAAACATCAAAAAGCAAAAGAAACATAAAAATCTGCCTCGCCCTGCAAAAATTTATCTTTTTTAAGTCCTGCTTATCCTGCCCAAACCGCAGCCGGCTGTTCGTGGCGGCAGCGCATCGTCTTTCGTTGTCTCCACCATTGCTGCCGACAATTTTGTCCGACCAAAGTGGGGTTTCTCCGGACAAACCGCCCCAAAACCAACTTTATCCGGCGAAAAGCCGTTTCTACGGACTGTTCCAAAACCAACTTTTCTCCGGCGAAAAGCCGTTTCTACGGACAAAAATTCTGAGAACCACGTAAAAACCGGGCGCCGCTACCTTCACAGGCCGCGGCGCTCGAAAAAATGTTCAGTATCCTATTATTGTTTAATCAAAACGGTATTTGCTGCTTCTTGTTATAGCATACACTGTGCCAAAAATTCTGTAACTTTGCCCATCACAAAACAGAATACACCAAACAAAATGACAAAACCACATTCTACCGCAGCCGCGGCGCTTTTTCTGGCCGCGACCACTTTTCTTGCCTGTTCGCAGGAGGCTAAGATTGACCGCCGAGCTCTCGTGACGCGCAACAATCCGCACGTCACCGAGCTGAACCCTCTGCATTCGCTGAATCTCGGCAACGGGGAGTTCACCATAACGCTCGACGGCACCGGCCTCCAGACGTTTCCCGAATACTACAAGGACGGACTTTCGCTCGGCACATACGGCGAATGGGGCTGGCACTCTTTCCCCGACACCGAGGGCTATACCTTGGCGGAAACCCTTGAAGACCACCCTCTTCCGGGTCACCCTCACGGGATCTACTCCGTTCAGGAAGGGCTGACCCTCTCCGAGAGAGGCAAGGCCGCGGCAGAATGGGTGCGCTCCAACCCTCACCGCATGCACCTTGGCAACATCGGCTTCGCCGGGATGAGCCCGGAGCAGATCACGAGTGTCGATCAGACCCTTGACATGTGGGACGGGGCTCTTCACTCCAGCTTCAAGTGGAACGGAACGCAGGTCAATGTCACGACCGTCAGCGGGGACGAAGCGAACGACCTCTATGCCGCGCATATCTCATCGGAAAAGGCTCTCCCGCTGGTGATAAGGTTCCCGTACCCTACCGGCCAGCACAGTGATGACGCTTCCGACTGGAACGCCGATGAGAAGCACAGCACCGAGTTCGTCTCCCGCGATGCCAACGCTGCCGTCCTCAAGCGCAGCGTCGATGCGAGCACATATTATGTCTCTCTCCGTTGGGAGGGGAAGGCCAGCCTGGAGATGACTGGGCGCAACAGCTTGACTCTCAGCCCGGAAAGTGGCGACTGGAGCTTCTGCGCATCTTTCTCTGAGACTCTCCCGGAGGGCTCTGCCCCGACATTCGAGCAGGCCACCAGGCAGGCCCGCAAACTCTGGAACTCTTACTGGAAGACCAGCGCCGTGATTGACTTCTCGCACTGCACCGACCCGCGCGCGCCGCTTCTGGAGAAGAGGGTAGTGCTCTCACAGTACCTTATGAGGGTGCAGGAGGCACAGAATTTCCCTCCGGCCGAGACTGGCATGACCTATAATACCTGGTTCGGGAAATTCCACCTTGAGATGGTGATGTGGCACAGTTTCCACTATGCGACCTGGAACAAGCCCGAGCTCCTCGAAAAGCAGCTGAACTGGTACCTCGGCGTGATGCCGCAGGCCCGCGAAATCGCGCAGCGCCAGGGATTCCAGGGAGTGCGCTGGATGAAGATGACCGACCCTTGGGGGCTCGAAACCCCGTCCGACGTGGGCTCTTTCATCATTTGGCAGCAGCCGCACCCGATCTATATGGCCGAGCTCATATATCGTGCGACAAAGGACAGGAAAGTCCTTGAGAAATACAACGATATGGTGCAGCAGACCGCCGAGTTCATGGCCTCGTTCGTGAATTATGACAAGGCCGCCGACCGCTACGTCATCGAGGGGGCCTGCGCCGCCAACGAGTCCTACAACGAGCGCTCCACCCTCAACCCGGCCTTCGAGATGTCCTACTGGCACTTCGGTCTGAAAGTGGCCCAGGAGTGGCGTGAGCGCCTCGGGCAGGAGAGAGTGGCGCAGTGGGATGAGATAATGGAGAAGCTCGCCCCGCTCTCCACGAGCCCGGACGGCATCTATCTTCCGGCCGAGAAAGGCCCGGGCATTCCGGATTTCGTCAATATGACCGTGGAGCTGGACAATTCCCCTGCCGCTCCTGCCGGGGGCTACTTCAACGGCATCAGGCCTAAAGCCGCCACCAGGACGGTGAAGGCGGGCGAGGGCGACCGTGACCCGTTCTATGTCCGCGCCACCTCGTCCGAGAACCTCCTCGCATACGGAATGCTTCCGGAGTGCAGGCTCTTCAACGAAGAGAACATGCAGAAGACCGTGACTCGCGCCGCCGAGAACTGGGGATGGAAAGGAGGCAGCTGGAGCTGGAACTATCCTTCTCTGATGATGAACGCCACCCGTCTGCACCGCACCGACATAGCCGTGCGCGCGGCCACCATGGACGGGAGGGACGACCTTCTCCTGCCGAGCGGCAACAACTACCGCACCGAGCGCCTGAGGATGTATCTTCCGGGCAACGGAGGCCTGCTGCTCGCAGTCGGGATGATGTGCGCCGGCTGGGACGGCTGCGACGAGCCGAACCCGGGCTTCCCGAAGGACGGTACCTGGGATGTCCGCTGGGAGGGGCTGACCCCTATGCCGTAAGGGTTTCCAGAGAAATCATGAAGGCGTTGTTCTCGATGAGACTCCTTAGGAACGCTCTCGTCGCCGTCTTGACGTATTGACCTTTGAGGAGATGGTAGGAGCCTACCATCTCCGTTTCGTTGTGGTCGATGCCGATCGTGCAGAAGTCCGGATTGTCCTTCACCGTGGCCGCCGAAAGGAAGGTGACAAGGTCCGTCCTTCTCACGAGGTCCAGCAGCATGTGCAGGTCGTTGAC
>CAVGYS010000108.1:0-1990 GCA_963633505.1 Oscillibacter sp. MSJ-31 | reverse complement strand
TTGTAGTTCTGCCCGAACAGCAGACGTTCGAACTCGTTGCGGGCCTGTAGCCCTCTGGACGGGAGCGCAAGCGGGAATTTTTCCAGATCCATCAATCGCACCGCCTTTCTGCCGGAGAGGACGTGGCCCCGCCTTGCAATCACGCAGAGATTGCTGTTGAAAAGTATGTGGGACTCGATGTCGTCGAAATGCCGGCTCGGCCTGTATGAGAGAACCGTGTCCAGCTCTCCGTTCTCGAGCATCTGCATCAGGTTCTCCATCGTGTTGCACGTCAGCTTGATGGATATTCCGGGGTGCTCCTTCATGAAATCCTCGATGGTCTTGCCGAGCAGGGGGCAGAAAGTGTAGGTGGCCCCGATGTTGATCGCTCCCACCGACAGCCCCGCCACGTCCTTGATTCTCGCGATGCCGGCCTGGACGTCCTCTGCTATGCTCTTGGCATAGGGCAGGAACTGGAGGCCGTAGTCGCTGAGCTTGACGCTGTGCGAATCCCGGATGAAAAGTTCCGCGCCGAGTTCGTCCTCCAGCTGCTTTATCTGCTGGGATACGGTGCTCTGCGAGATGCACAGCTGGCGCGAGGCTTCCGAGAAACTTGAGGTTTCGGCTATCTGGAGAAAGTATCTTACTTGTCTGAGTTCCATCGTTGCGACTGTTTCGTTACGGAGAACGAGTATTTCGTGAATGCAAATATAGGAAGAGTTGCGCCAATGACCATACCGAGAATCGTCACGATGAAGATGATTCCGTTGTAGGTCAACAGATACATATAGTGCATGAACGCGTCCTCCTCGGAAATCCTCAGGCAGTAAACTATGGCCTGCACGGCCCTGTAGGCATACATCCCCGGGACCATCGGGAGGAGCGCCGGGAACGAGATGAACTCGGCAGGGGTCTTGACGTGCCCGGCCATGGGCAGGGAAATCAGGCCTATGACGCAGGAAGCGATGAAACTGGCTATCGCCAGATGCCAGCCGGCATAGGTCATGAGCAGATAACGGGTCATATGCCCGCAGGCGGCGGCCAGGCAGCACCACGGCAGCACTCTTGGAGAGGGATTGCTGATGGCGGCGAATCCCATTGCGGCGACGGCGGCGAAAAAGCCGTCCTTCAGCATGGAAAGCAGGATCTCGATCATACGAATTTGATGTTGAGCGCCACGAAGGCAAGACACAGCCCGATGGAAAGGCATACGGTGATTATCAACGCATTGCGCATGCGGCTGAATGCGGACAGGTGATGCCCGTAGAGCATGTCGCTGATTCCGTTGGCGAACGGTATGCCGGGTACGCAATATAGTACGCTCGTGGCGAGGGCCACCTCCGGGGTGCTGCTGATGCCGAACACGAAGCCGGCGCAGGCGAGTATGGCCGAGACGGTACAGCCGACGATTATGGCTATGCGGTAGTCCACTCCGTATTTGGGGAGGATGGATTTCAGGAAAAATCCGTCCAGCGTGGCCACGAACACTATGAGTATGGCGATCCAGTCGCCTCCGAAAAGTTCGCAGAACGATGCGTTGGCGGCGCTGGCGAGCACGCACACGAGCCACGGGTTCAGCCTCTTGCGGGAAACCGCCGCATCGTACTGCTCCCTCGCCTGCGTGATGTCGAGCCCATGGTCGTGGATATCCCAGCTCAAGGCGCTCAGGAGCGTGATTGTGTCGAAGTTTATCTTGTCCTTCGGGATAGAACGCGACATCGTGAACGAGCCGCCCTCATCGTCCGTGAGCGTCACGAGCACGCAGGTGGGTGATACGGAGAAATCTGCGGAGCATTGCCAGCATTTGGCGATTCTCCGCAGATTCTTGTCTATTCTCATCGTCGTGGCCCCGCAGGAATACAGGGTTGAGGCGTACAGGCACAGGAATTCTCCCTTTTCTCTAAGCGATGCCGTGACTTGCGACTTTTTCGTCTCCATCTATGCGTCCATATTCTTCCGTATCCGCCTTGACCCCGCAGATGAGGTCATCTCCGTCCAGACATGGCACTCC
>CAVGYS010000107.1:2496-5133 GCA_963633505.1 Oscillibacter sp. MSJ-31 | reverse complement strand
GATGGTATTTCGATATTTTTTGCTAACTTTGCAGTCCCAAAAAATGGGCTCTTGCCGCGTAAGAGATTGATTTTAGGGATTTTAGTGAAATAAATTTTTAAAGTAATACAGAGATGTTACAACCTAAGAGAACAAAATTTAGAAGGGAGCAGAAGAATCGCATGAAAGGCAATGCCCAGAGGGGCAATCAGCTTGCGTTCGGTTCGTTCGGCATCAAGACCCTTGAAAATTGTTGGCTCACGGCGCAGCAGATCGAGGCTGCCCGTCAGGCTATTTCGCGTTGTATGAACCGTGAGGGTCAGATTTGGATCAGAGTGTTCCCTGTCAAGCCTATCACCAAGAAGCCTCTCGATACCCGTATGGGTAAAGGTAAGGGTGACCCGTACGCATTCGTAGCGCCTATCACTCCGGGCCGCATCATCTTCGAGGCCGAAGGGGTTTCGCTTGCTGTTGCGAAGGAGGCTATGCGTCTCGGCGCCAACAAGCTTCCGATCGCGACCAAGTTCGTAGTGCGCAGAGATTACACAGAATAATTCAGGAGAAGAGAAATGAAAGCATCAGAAGCACGCGATATGTCTGTAGCAGACCTGCGCGACCGTATTGAGGTTGAGAAGAGCAATCTTGACACAATGAAGATTAATCACGCGATTTCTCCATTGGAGGACACTTCCAAAATCGGTAAGACCAGAAGGGATATAGCTCTTATGATCACTATCCTTGCTGAAAAAGAAAAACAGAACTAAATCAGAAAATCTTATGGAAAGAAATCTTCGTAAGGAAAGAATAGGGGTGGTGGTCAGCGACAAGATGGACAAGACCATTATTGTTGCCGTGAAGATCAGGGAGAAGCATCCTCTCTATGGCAAGTTCGTCAAGAAGACCACCAAGTTCGTCGCTCAGGACGACAAGAACGAGTGCGGCATCGGAGACACCGTGCGCATCATGGAGACCCGTCCTCTCAGCAAGACAAAGAACTGGAGACTAGTAGAAATCGTAGAAAAAGCAAAATAACATATGATACAGCAGGAAACACGTTTACAGGTGGCCGACAACAGCGGGGCGAAGGAAGTTCTCTGCATCCGCGTGCTTGGCGGTACTCACCATCGTTATGCGACCGTCGGCGATACGATTGTCGTTGCAATCAAGAGTGCCATACCTGGCGGTGACGCCAAAAAGGGTACGGTTTCAAAAGCTGTAGTTGTACGCACCAAGAAGGAGGTCCGCCGTCCGGACGGATCTTATATCCGTTTCGATGACAATGCCTGCGTGCTTCTCAACAACGCCGGCGAACTTCGCGGTACGCGTATCTTCGGCCCTGTAGCCAGAGAGCTTCGTGCCAACTTCATGAAAATCGTCTCACTGGCACCGGAAGTCCTTTAATTGAACAAGCATTATGAAGAAGTTACATATTAAGAAAGGCGACACCGTGTATGTGAATGCCGGTAACGACAAGGGAAAGACCGGGAAGGTTCTTTCTGTGGATCCGTCAAAGGACCGCGCCATCGTTGAAGGTATCAATATGGTCAGCAAGCACACCAAGCCTAATGCCAAGCAGCCTCAGGGCGGCATCCTTAGGCAGGAGGCTTCCATTCACGTCTCAAACCTCAACCTTATCGATCCAAAGAGCAATACTCCTACCCGCGTGGGCTACAGGATGGAGGGAGACAAGAAAATCCGTTTCGCTAAAAAATCTGGGGAGGAGATCAAATAATTATGGCAAAGAAAAACGCAACGGTTCAGGCCCAGCCCCTGGCTGCAGGTTATGTGCCTACCCTCAAGAAGGTTTATAAGGAAGAGATTGTGGACAAGCTGATGAAGCAGTTCTCATACTCTACCGTGATGCAGGTTCCGAGCCTCGTTAAAATCACCATCAACGAAGGTATCGGCGCCGGTACGCAGGACAAGAAGATCGTCGAGGAGGCTGCTGAAGAGCTCTCTCTCATCACCGGTCAGAAGGCCCTCATCACCACCTCCAGGAAGGATATCTCCAACTTCAAGCTCCGCAAGGGCATGCCTATCGGAGCCAAGGTGACCCTCCGCAACGTGAAGATGTACGAGTTCCTCGAGAAGCTCATCAGGGTTGCGCTCCCGCGTATCCGCGACTTCAACGGCATCGCCGAGAACATGGACGGCAGGGGCAACTACACCCTCGGACTCAAGGAGCAGATCATCTTCCCGGAGATTGACATCGACAAGAATCCGCGCATCCACGGGCTCGAGATTACGTTCGTAACCACGGCTCAGACCGATGAGGAGTGCCACGCTCTTCTCGCCGCGTTCGGGCTGCCTTTCAAGAAACATAACAAATAATATACTATGGCAAAGGAATCAATGAAAGCCCGCGAGGTCAAGCGTGCCAAACTCGTAGCCAAGTACGCCGAGAAGAGAAAGGCCCTCAAGGAGGCCGGTGATTGGGCGGCTCTTGACAAGCTGCCGAAGAACGCCTCTCCTGTCCGCCTTCACAATCGCTGCTCTCTTACCGGACGTCCAAAGGGATATATGAGAGCATTCGGCATCAGCCGCATCCAGTTCCGCGAGATGGCCAGCAGCGGTCTCATCCCGGGAGTCAAGAAGGCAAGTTGGTAGAAATTAAAGAATATTAAAGATATGACTGATCCAATTGCAGATTACCTCACC
>CAVGYS010000107.1:0-2486 GCA_963633505.1 Oscillibacter sp. MSJ-31 | reverse complement strand
TGCATACAGTGCAGGCAAGAAGATAGTGGAAGTGCCTTCTTCCAAGATGAAGGTCGCCATTACCCAGATTCTTTGTGAGAAAGGATATATCCTCAGTTACAAAGTAGTGGAGGGTACCCCGTACAACACCATAAAAATCGCCCTCAAGTATCACCCTCAGACCAAGGCTGCGGCCATCAGGAGGATCGATCGCGTATCGACTCCGGGTCTGCGCCAGTATACCGACGTGGACAATATGCCGCGCGTCCTCAACGGACTCGGAATCGCGGTTCTCTCCACGTCCAAGGGCATCATCACCGACAAGGAGGCCAGAGAGCTCGGAATTGGCGGTGAAGTCATTTGCTACGTATATTAATTTTAAACAAGTTTTCATTAGATGTCACGAATTGGTAAATTGCCTGTAAGCCTTCCGACCGGGGTGAGCGCCGAGCTCCTCTCCGGCAACGTGCTGAAGGTTAAAGGACCTCATGGTGAGATGTCCCAGAAGATTGATCCGGACATTACCGTCACCATTGAGGACAATCAGATCAAGTTCGCACGCCCTACGGACCAGCCGCGTCACCGCTCCATGCACGGACTCTACCGTGCTCTTGCGCACAACATGGTCGTCGGTGTCAGCGAACAGTTCACTGTCAAGCAGGAGTTGGTGGGTGTAGGTTATCGTGTCGCCGCAAGCGGCCAGATCCTCACTTTCTCTCTTGGCTATTCACATGAGATTCAGCTTATGCTTCCTGCCGAGGTGAAGGCCGAAGTTCCGGATGTCAAGAAAGGCGAGAATCCGGTTCTGGTTCTCAAGAGCTGCGACAAGCAGCTTGTCGGCCAGGTGGCTGCCAAGATCCGTTCATTCCGTAAGCCGGAGTACAAGGGTAAAGGTATCAAGTTCGTCGGTGAGCAGCTTCGTCGCAAGGCGGGCAAGACTGCGGCCGCAAAATAAAAGGAGGATTGAATTATGGCACTCAATAGAATTGAAAGAAGAAGAAGGATTCACTACCGTATACGCAAGCATGTCAACGGCACTGCCGAGCGTCCTCGTATGGTCGTGTTCCGCAGCAACAAGCAGATTTACGTACAGGTTGTCGATGACGAGCAGGGCAAGACCCTTTGCGCCGCCGCATCCAACGACAAGGAGCTTGCTGCTCAGTGCAAGGGCAAGACCGGAGTCGAAGCCGCTGCGATTGTCGGCAAGGCCATCGCGGAACGCGCTCTCGCTAAGGGAGTCACCACCATCTGCTTCGATCGTGGCGGTTACCTTTTCCACGGAAGAGTTAAAAGTTTGGCGGACGCTGCCCGTGAAGGCGGCCTCGTATTCTAATACAAGAGACAATGGCAAATACGAATGTTAAAAAAGTAAAGACATCTGACCTTGAGCTCAAGGACAGACTGGTCGCCATCCGCAGGGTTACCAAGGTGACCAAGGGCGGACGTCACTTCCGCTTCGCGGCAATTGTCGTTGTGGGAGATGAGAAAGGTGTGGTAGGTTATGGTCTCGGCAAGGCGAACGAGGTTACGGCCGCCATTGCCAAGGGAGTCGAGGACGCGAAGAAGAATCTCGTCAAGATTCCGGTGATCAACACCACGATTCCTCACGAGCAGGAGGCCAAGTTCGGCGGATCCCGCGTATTCATGAAGCCTGCGGCTCCCGGTACCGGTGTGAAGGCCGGCGGTGCGATGCGTGCAGTGTTCGAGTCTGCCGGCGTGCAGAACGTCCTCGCCAAGTCAAAGGGCTCCTCAAACCCTCACAACCTTGTGAAGGCTACCGTGGCCGCCCTGACGCAGATGAGGGACGCATACACTGTGGCAGGTCTCCGCGGCGTGCCTATGTCTAAGGTTTTCAATGGTTAAAGAAGACACGAATATGGCAAGATTCAAGATTACCCAGATTATAAGCAGCAACGGTGAGACCAAGCGTCAGAAGGACAATCTCCGCTGTCTCGGAATCCGTCGCATGCATCAGACGGTAGAGGTGGAAAAGACTCCGGTGACCGCCGGTCAGGTGTCGAAGATTGCTCACCTCTGCAAAGTTGAAGTGATTGATTAAGGAGGACCCTGAAGATGAAACTTAACAATTTGAAACCTGCTGAGGGGGCGACCCACACAAGCAAAAGATTAGGCCGTGGTCAGGGTTCTGGCAAGGGTGGCACTTCCACCCGTGGTACCAAGGGTGCCCAGGCACGTGCCGGTTACGAGCACAAGATCGGATTTGAAGGCGGCCAGATGCCTATTCAGAGGCGTCTGCCAAAGTTTGGCTTCAAGAACCCTACGAGGGTTGAATATCAGGCCGTGAATCTCGACGCCCTTGAGGCCGTAGCCGCTCAGTCCGGACTCAAGGAGTTCGGCGTGGAGGAGATCAAGGCGGCCGGATTCGCCGGAAGGGCCGATCTCGTCAAAGTTCTCGGTAACGGCGAGCTCAAGACCGCCATCACGGTCAAGGCTGACGCTTTCTCAAAATCTGCTGTCGCGAAAATCGAAGCAGCCGGTGGAAAGGC
>CAVGYS010000106.1:0-5196 GCA_963633505.1 Oscillibacter sp. MSJ-31 | reverse complement strand
CGCTCAGCAGGCTCTCGAAGAACTATGAAATCCTCGAAAGCCTGCTCAACGACAAAATCCTGGGTGCGAAACTGGAATACCTCTCGGCGGAGGGCTTCGACCCGAGCTACGTCACAGGGATGACCAAGTCAAGCAAGCACCTCAAATGCAGCTGCTTCGACATCACGTACTACAGGACGGAAAGCCGGATCTTCAATATCTGCCGGAAGCTCCTCAGCGAAGGGTGACCACACCCATCTCCAGTCCCCAACAGCCGTCGGTGATGATCGGAACCTTGCGGCCGTCCCTGTCGGCGACATAGATGAAGTCATCGACGAAAGTGTGCGTGTGACCTCCGATGACAAGGTCGATATGCCTTGTCTGCGGAATCAGCTCCTGATCCTTGTCGTATCCAAGATGAGAAAGGAGGATGATCATATCGCACTTCTCCGCTGAATGAAGGTGATCGGCCCACTTGTTGGTGACCTCGACGTTGTCCAGCTGCGGGAAACGGGAGGACACGGTCGCGCTGACGTTGGTGGACAGGTCGGACTCAAGGCCAATCAGACCTATCTTCATCCCGCCCCTCTCCAGTATGGCGTAAGGCGACACGTATTTTGCCAGCTCGAACTGGGAGACGTCTATGTTGGCGGAGATGACGCGGGTCCCTTTCAGCATCGACAGCCGTCCGGTAAGAGCCTCTATGTCGTTGTCGAACTCGTGATTGCCCAAAGTCACGCAGTCATAACGCATATCGTTGATGACGGCGGGTTCGAGCCTCCCGTTCAGCTCGGTGAAGTAGGAAGTGCCCTGACTGAAATCCCCCGCATGGAGCAGAAGCACGCGCTCTTCTCCATAGACGTTGCGGATGGAATCGACGAAAGCCGCCCGCTCGATCACCCCTCCCTGCCCGGATTGATCCCCGGTGCGAAGCGGTTCAAAGTGGCTGTGGGTATCGTTGACGTGCACTATCACGAGCCGCGGCCCGCCCTGGCATCCCGCCAGCAAGAGCAGCATGGCGGAGATCATAAGGATTCTTTTCATCATTTCGCGCTCCTCCTCTTTACAAAACGTCCGTCCGGAGCGGACTCTATCAGGCGTCCCTCCGCCTCATAAGACTCCACGTAGGGCAGCATGGATTCAACGACCATCTTGTCCGTAACAATCAGTTCCTTCGCATTCTTGGCAAGCTTCAGCCCGTCTCCCCCGTCAAGCAGGAAATCGATCGTGGCAAGGCCGTAAACCTTCGCGGGGTCAACCGGGGAACCTCCCACAAGGAGGGTGTCAATCTTCTTGTCCTTCACTACAAGATACGCCCCTCCGAACGGCTGCACCTTGTCGGCGGCCATCGAGCTGAAGATTTCGAGCAGCTCCCCTCCGGACAGGGCGGCATAGCAGAGATGATTCTTGAATGGGAACATCGAGACGATATCGTCCAGGACCACGTCCCCTGCGGGCATGTCAACCCGGATTCCGCCGGAATTCACTATCCCGACATCGACCTTGCGCCCCGTAAGAGAGGCGACGTCGGACATTATATGGTCAACTATCCAGTTGGAAAGATCCCCGTCGGGCTTTTTCCCGCCCATCTCCCTTGCGGAATGCGCAATCACCTTCTTGAGACGCACCATCTCGGGCTGGACGGAAATCATATCCCCGGCCACGGCATAAGTGGCGCTCCCCTTGGGCCACACCCTCCCGTTCGGAGAGACGTAGCAGCTGTCATTTATCGTCCCGAGCGCCTCGGCAACGTTCTGCGCACTCGGCGCGACGACTCCGGTGCGATGTCCGTCCATCACATATTTCTCCCAGGAGAGAGACGACCTGCCGCAGGAGCAGGCCACAAGCGGCAGCAAGGCCGCAAAAATCACTTTTGTTTTAACCATTTCCACAAATCTTTCCAGCCGGACTTCTTGCCGAACATCAGGATTCCGACCTTGTAAACCTTGGCGGAGATCCACGCGCAGCCAACGAAAGTGACGAAGAGCAGGGCGATTGAAAGCGCCAGCTGCCATCCCGGCACCCCGAACGGAATGCGTGCGAGCATGACTATCGGCGAAGTGAACGGAATCATCGATCCCCAGACCACGAGCGCGCTGTCAGGAGCCTTGAACGCATAGATTGCCATGAAAAAACCAATCAGAAGCGGGAGCGTGACCGGCATCATGAGCTGGCTGCTGTCCCCCTCATTCTCGACTGCGGAACCGATGGCCGCGAAAAGCGAAGCATACAGCATATATCCCAGGATGAAGAAAATCACGAAACACAGCAGAATCTGACCGAGATGCATGTTCGCGAGCGACGAAAGGATAACTCCGGCCTCTCCCATCTGAGAGGACATCCCGCCTGCGGCGGCCCCGCCCATCTGGAGAAGTTCGGTCGAATCCGTCCCGGAAATCAGCGCCGGGCCCGCAGCTGCGCCGACTATCCCGATGATGGCGAAGGTCAGCACTATCCATAGAAGGAACTGAGTCAGAGCGACAAGCGCGATTCCGACAATCTTGCCGAACATCAGTTCCGTAGCCTTGACGGAACTGATCAGGACCTCGACCACCCTGCTGGACTTCTCTTCAATCACGGAAGAGGAGACCATTCCTCCGAACATCGTGATGAAGAGGTAGATGACCATACCGAGAAGCATGGACACGAGCATATAGACTCCGGACTCCGAAATCTTCTCCTCACCGTGCTCTCCGATGGTATAGGTCTTCAGCCGGACGTCCGGCTTCACCTCCTGCATGATCTTGTCAAGTCCGGCTATATCGTACGAAGCGACCCTGTAAGCCTCCACGGCATCGTTTATCTTGCCCCCGAGACTTTCCGAGAGATCGACCCCGAGAGGCTTCACGGAATAGACCTCGGCCGTCACAGACTTGGACGAATCCAGCGGAGATATCGAGAGCACCGCATCGTAACCCAGAGCCGAGAAATCCGACTTCAGGGAATCCAGCGACATCCCGCCGCAATCATAGATCGTCATGCTTTCACCGTCCTTAAGCTGCGGAAGCACTATCCCGGACCGATCCACGACGGCGATTTTCTTGGCCGCCTCCTTGGCGTTCATCATGATCAAGGCCGGCAGAAAACACATCGCGGCGAAAAGGACCGGAGCGAGGAAAGTAATTACAAGGAAGCTCTTCTTGCGCACGCGAGTCATGTACTCGCGGTTGATTATCAATCGTATTGTCCTGAAATTCATTCTGTCACAAGTTTGATGAAAATATCATTCATACGCGGCATAAGCTCCCTGTATGAGTTTATCTGAACCCCTTTGTCAAGGTAAGTCCTGAGGGTCGAAGCACCGTCGATTTCCCGAGGGAGGACCTCGGTATGAGTGCCGTCGGCATCCGTATAGATGAGCTCGACGTTGTTGTTGCCGTAGCGGCGGCGGATTTCGTCCACCTCCCCGCTTATCACAAGATGGGACTTGTTGATGAGGGCGATCTCGTTGCAGAGAGCCTCAACGGATTCCATGTTGTGGGTCGAAAGTACGATTGTCGCGCCTTCGTCCCTCAGACGCAGAATCTCCTGACGGATAAGTTCGGCGTTGACAGGGTCGAAACCGGAGAAAGGCTCGTCGAGAATCATCAGGGACGGACGGTGCACGACCGTGGTGATGAACTGGACTTTCTGGGCCATTCCCTTGGAGAGCTCTTCAATCTTCTTGTCCCACCAGTTTTCTATGCCGAAGCGCACGAACCAGTCCTTGAGTGCCTTGCGCGCCTCCGAAGAGCTCATGCCCTTGAGCTGTGCGAGGAACATCGCCTGCTCGCCGACCTTCATCTTGCGGTACAGTCCGCGTTCCTCAGGCATATAGCCTATTTTTTCGACGTCCTCCCTCCTTATCGGCGCTCCCCTGAAGAGAATCTCCCCGCCGGTCGGGATGGTGATGCGGTTGATAATGCGTATGAGAGTGGTTTTCCCCGCTCCGTTGGGGCCGAGCAGGCCGAAAATACGACCCTCCGGTATCTGGAGATTGATGTCTTCTATCGCGACTTTCTCCCCGAAACGCTTCGTGACGTTTCTGCATTCGATTATAGCCATAGCGCAAAAATAAAAAAAATCGCCCTATTGGAGGCGATTTTTTATTAAATTTCCGTTAATTCAACTATTTCGCGCTGAGAGCGACCACGGAGCAAGGAGGCAAGGTCACTTCCAATCCGGCCTTGGTGAGTTTCCAGTCCTTGAACGGAGAGGGGGCCACCTTGTCGGCGCTGCCGAAATCATTGTAGTCACGGGCATCCTTGGAAGTGAGCACCCGCGCGGAGAGAATCTCCGACACGGCCTTCGGGTTGTCGAAAGCCACGAGCACCTTCATGGACTTCTTCAGATCGGTGTTGACAAGGGAGACGTTCATCCTGCCGTCCTTGCGGGAAGCGGTCACGTCCACCATAGGCACGTCCAGCTTGCGGTCGCAGGAATTCTTCGGGGTGAGGCAGTCCGATGCGAGGTACTCGGCATTCTGATGCACGTTGTACATCTCGAACACGTGATAGGTCGGAGTGAGCACCATCTCCTTCTCATTGGTAAGTATCATGGCCTGAAGCACGTTCACCACCTGGGCGATGTTGGCCATCTTCAGACGGCGGGTGTACTTGTGGAAGATGTCGAAGTTGAGCGCGGCCACGATGGCGTCACGCATGGTGTTCTGCTGGTACAGGTGCCCCGGATTGGTGCCCGGCTCGACGTCGAACCACGTCCCCCACTCGTCCAGAAGCAGGTCCACGTTGCCCTTAGGGTCAAGCTCGTCCATGATGTCGATATGCTTCTTGAGCACGTCCTCGATCTCGATGCTCTTGGAGAGGATGTTGTAGTACTCCTTGTCGGAGAACTTGGTCGCGGCACCCTTGTCCTGCCAGTTGATGACAGTGTAGTAGTGCAATGACAGGCCCTTCATCCCCTTGCGTCCGATGTTTTTCATCAGCACGCGCGTCCAGTTGTAGTCGTAGTCCGAAGCTCCGCTGGCGATCTTGTAGAGATGGTTCCCGCCGTAGTCGCGAAGATAGGTGGAATACCTGCGGAAAAGGTCGCTGTAGTACTCCGGGGTCATGTTGCCCCCGCAGCCCCAGGCTTCATTGCCGATGCCGAAATATTTCACCTTCCAAGGCTCCTGCCTGCCGTTGGCGCGGCGCAGGTCGGCCATGCTGCTCTTGGCGTCGGAGGTTTTTCATCAGCACGCGCGTCCAGTTGTAGTCGTAGTCCGAAGCTCCGCTGGCG
>CAVGYS010000105.1:1867-5208 GCA_963633505.1 Oscillibacter sp. MSJ-31 | reverse complement strand
CACGTCCGTCTCCATCTCGGGCGACATCAAGGCGAACACGACTTACTACATAGCTGTGCTCCCAGCGAAATTGACGGACGGATTCAAGCTGATATTCACCGACAGCGATGGGAACGATTCATATAGGGAATCCTCCAAGACCTCCAAGACCCTTGAAATCAAGCGCAGCACCGTTACAGATCTCGGTAGTATCGAGAAAACCAATCTCAGCGACATCCCTTACGTCACCTTCAAGGCCTCTTCCGAGCAGGTATTCAAAATGGAATTGGCCTCCGGCATAGAGAGCGATGCCTTCGAATACTCTGTGGGTGGAACGGACTGGAAAACTGTGGTGTCCAAAGATGGGGTGACATTCGGGGGCGAAGGCAAAGACCTCAGACTCCGAGGAATAAGCCCCAATGGTACCGCAATATTTAAAGGAGGCAATGGCAGCATCATTTCATTTACCAACGCAGAAGTTCCTGTAGCCGCATCCGGAGACATAAGGACTCTTGTAAACTGGCAGAAATACAATACCGCATACACCAGAGATGCAAGATTTCAAAAGCTGTTCTATGAATGCACAGTTTTGACCTCGGCACCGGAATTGCCGATAACGTCATTGGCTTCAGGCTGCTATAAGAACATGTTCTACGGTTGCAGTAAGATAGACGATGTCATAGTCAAAGCCAGAACAAACGATACGTATGAGAATTATTTCGAAAACTGGCTAAAAGATGCCGCTCCTTCCGGAACCATCCACAAAAGAAGCAGTCTCGAATTAAGTACCAACTCGGATTATGGCATCCCTTCGGGCTGGAAAGCCGTGGACGACGTTACCGACTGACGCTCACGAGCTTCTTACACCAGAGCCGCTGCACCCCGCAGCGGCTCTCTGTTTGCAGGGGCCCAGCCATTTTTTCACATTTTCCGGAAAGGTGAAAAAAATCCCGGCGGCCGTGAGGCTGCCGGGATGGAGTCGATCATAGTCGAAGTTCCTGAATAGTTTTATCAGAAGGTTATCGTATCTCAAAAAATTCGTGACGCTTGCCCAAAAAAAAGAAAGTGTGGAGCCTGTTTCGTTTATCATCAAGAAGGTTGTGGTAAAACCCGAAAGCAGATAAACAAGAACAATCTCCACACCCGTATCGTTGAGTGTAGAGAACACGCAAACGAATACAGGTGTCGGTGTCGCCGTTTATCCTTGCTTTCATTGAAAACTACCACATTTTCTTGAAGGACAGTGCGAAAACACTTTCACCAATATGTGTCAGTCCGGGCCTTGCCCGAACCCTGCAAATATACGCAATATTTAGAAAAAAGGGAGGATGACCCCGCGGTCACCCTCCCTCAAACGTTGTCGCCCGAAGGCGGAAATTACTTCTTCGTGATGACTTTGGCCATCTCAAGAACCTTGTTGGAATAACCCCATTCGTTGTCGTACCAGGCGCAAACCTTGACGAAGGTAGGATCGAGCTGGATACCGGCCTTAACGTCGAAGATGGACGTGTGGGAATCGTTGCGGAAGTCGGTGGAAACTACAGCCTCATCGGTGTATCCGAGAACTCCCTTGAGCTCGCCCTCAGAAGCCTTCTTCATGGCTGCGCAGATCTCCTCGTAGGTGCAAGGCTTCTCAAGCTCTGCGGTGAGGTCAACGAAGCTGACGTCTGAAGTAGGGACACGGAGTGACATGCCGGTGAGCTTGCCGTTGAGAACAGGGAGAACCTTACCTACGGCCTTGGCTGCGCCGGTAGATGAAGGGATGATGTTCTCGAGGATTCCGCGGCCGCCTCTCCAGTCCTTCTTTGAAGGGCCGTCAACGGTCTTCTGGGTAGCGGTGGCAGCGTGAACGGTGGTCATGAGGCCCCTCTTGATTCCGAAGGTGTCGTTGAGGACCTTGGAGATAGGAGCGAGACAGTTGGTGGTGCAGGAAGCGTTGGAGATGATGTCCTGACCGGCATAAGTCTCGTGGTTCACACCGTAAACGAACATAGGGGTGGCATCCTTGGAAGGAGCTGACATGATCACCTTCTTCGCACCTGCGGTGATGTGCTTGCGGGCGGTCTCGTCGGTGAGGAAGAATCCGGTGGACTCTACGACTACGTCAGCGCCGACTTCGTTCCACTTGAGGTTGGCAGGGTCCATCTCGGCCGTGATGCGGATCTTCTTGCCGTTAACGACAAGAGCGCCGCCATCAACTGAAACTTCACCTTTGAAGTGTCCGTGAACGGAGTCATACTTAAGCATATAAGCGAGATACTCAGGGTCAAGGAGGTCGTTGATGCCAACTACCTCGATGTCATTGGAGAAGTTCTCGACAGCTGCACGGAACACCATACGTCCGATACGGCCAAATCCGTTAATACCAAGTTTTACCATTTGTTGTGTAATTATAAGTTGTTATAAAATCATATACAAAACTTCCTAACCGCAAAAAGCGATGCAAATTTATCAAAAATTCTGTTGAAAATCAATTATCTTTGCAATAAAAATAAACGATGCGAATTATTGTCACCAACGATGACGGCTTCAGCGCCGCCGGACTGCACGCACTCGTGCGGATAATGCGAAAATATGGAGAACTTACGGTGATCGCCCCCAAGAAACCGCAGAGCGGAATGTCGATGGCCGTGACGATGGGCTACAAGCCGATCGCCGTGAAGAAACTTTCCGAGACGAAGGGTGAAAGCTGGTGGTATCTCGACGGGACTCCGGCCAGCTGCGTCAAGTTCGCGACCGACAATATCCTCTATCCGGAGAGAGCGGATCTGGTGGTAAGCGGCATCAATCACGGCAGCAACGCCGCCACCGCCGCCGTATATTCCGGGACCATCGGAGCCGCGATGGAAGGTGCGGTCAACTCCATCCCCTCCATCGGTGTCAGCCTCGACTGCTTCGCCCCGGACGCGGACTTCTCCGCCGTGGAGGCCCTGCTGCCCGGTATATTGGACAAGATACTCGCCGACAAGCCATGGCGTTACGGCCTTTTCTACAACATCAACTTCCCCGCTCTCCCCTCCGACAGGATAAAGGGAGTGAAATACTGCCACATGGGGCAGGCGCACTGGGAGAGGGAGTACAAGCCATACGGAGAATTCATCGCCGAAAAGGGAATCAGCCCGGACAGCGAAGCGCAACGCTACCTTGACAATCTCGAGGACGGAGAGGAAGTCTACGTGATGTCCGGAGATTTCACCGACAACGGGGACAACGTCTATCCGGCGGACCACGTCCTGCTGGAGGAAGGGTATGTCACGGTGACGCCGCACAATATCGACAACACTGACCGCTCCACCCTGAAGAGGCTATGCGATACTACCTTATAGCGGGAGAAGCCTCGGGAGACCTGCACGGAAGCAACC
>CAVGYS010000105.1:0-1857 GCA_963633505.1 Oscillibacter sp. MSJ-31 | reverse complement strand
CCGAGGCCTTGCGGCGGAAGACCCGCAGGCGGAATTCCGATTCCGGGGCGGAGACCTCATGAAAGAGGCGGCCATGGAGAGCAAGTCCCCCTGCACCCTCGTGCGACACTACCGCGACGAAGCGGTGATGGGGCTCTCCGAAGTCCTCTCCAAGGGGTTCAAACTTCTGGGCAGCCTGCGGCAGTGCGAGGAGGACATTCTGAGGTGGAAGCCGGACGTCGTGATATTGATAGACTACCCGGGCTTCAACATGAAAGTGGCCAGGTTCTGCCATGAGCACCATATAAAAGTATTCTACTACATAGCCCCCAAGACCTGGGCTTCGCGCGAGGGACGCAACAGGCGGCTCCGCGAATGGGTGGACAGGCTCTTTGTGGTCTTCCCCTTCGAAGTGCCGTATTTCTCATCCCGGGGAGTGCCGTTCACCTATAAGGGCAACCCCCTTGTGGATGCGGTGGACTCCCACAGCTTCTCCCGGCCTGAAGAAGGCCGATACCTGGCGATGCTCGCCGGTTCCAGAAAGGCCGAGATTTCCAAGATGATGCCGGTCCTGATGCAGGTCGCGGACAGGCTCTCCGGGCTGGAACAATACCACGGAATGAAGTTCATCATCGCCGGAGCGCCCTCCCGGAGCGAAGACGACTACGTCCCATACGTTGGCGAGAGGAAGAACGTCCGCGTCATATTCGGCAGAACCTATGACATCCTGAAATACGCCGACGCTGCGGTCATCAACTCCGGCACGGCCTCCCTCGAAGCGGCCCTCATCGGCACTCCGCAGCTCGTGTGCTGGAACACGTCCGCTCTCACCTGGTTCGCCGCGAAACATATCCTGCACGTGCAGGATCATATCAAATACGTCTCCCTTGGCAACCTCTGCGTGGACAGGGCGGTGTTCAAGGAATATCTCCAGCAGGATTTCAATCCGGACAACGTGGTGACGGAGCTTAGGAGAATCATGGAAGACCCCGCATACCGCGAGGGAATGATGCGGGGATATGCTCAGATAAGGGAGTCTCTGGGCGGCGAGGGTGCCTCACGCAGGGTCGCCGCCGCAATGATCAAAGAGCTCGAAGCCAGATAGAAATCAATACTGCCTCTCGCCGAAGATGGCGGTGCCGATGCGCACCAGCGTGGCCCCGTACTCGATGGCTATCCTCCAGTCCTCCGACATCCCGATGGACAGCTCCCTGAAATCCTCGTACTCCGGGAAAAGGTCCTTGAGGTAAGAGAAAAAGTGACTTATGCGCATAAAGTCCGCCCGGATGTCCTCTTCATTATAAGTGTGGGTGGCCATCCCCATAAGCCCGCAGAAACGGACGTTTCTGAAAGTCTCAGCACGGAAAAGGATGTCGAGAATCTCCTCCTCCACAAAACCCTGCTTGGTCTGTTCAGCGCCGATGTGAAGCTCCAGAAGCACAGGAATCACTTTGCCGTTCTTCCTCCCCCATTCGTCCACGTCCTCAAGCAGGTGCAGGCTGTCGATCGACTCCACAAGATCGGCATACGGGAGCACCAGCTTCAACTTGTTGGTCTGCAGGTGACCGATAAAGTGCCACTCGAACTCCTCGCGCGGCAGCCCGAGCTCTTCGTGGATGACCCGAATCTTCTCGGCGAACTCCTGCGGCCGGTTCTCCCCGAAACGGTGCTGGCCGGCGCGGTACGCCTCCATTATGGACTCTACAGGGTGAAATTTGGAAACTGCCACCAGTTTGACTTCCGGCGGCAGTTCCTTTAAAATCTTATCGATATTCTCAGC
Source organism: Oscillibacter sp. MSJ-31 (assembly GCA_963633505.1). Taxonomy (GTDB): domain Bacteria; phylum Bacteroidota; class Bacteroidia; order Bacteroidales; family UBA932; genus Cryptobacteroides. The sequence continues at coordinate 98 of CAVGYS010000105.1, read as the reverse complement.
TATCATCCTAACGGCGTTTCTGCTGCTGCTTTAGCTGCTGCTCCTGCATCCTCTGGATTTCCTCCAACTTCTTCTGCCACTTGCTCTTAGGCATAGGC
>CAVGYS010000104.1:0-5274 GCA_963633505.1 Oscillibacter sp. MSJ-31 | reverse complement strand
CCAAAGACGGCAGCTGGAACGTGCGCTGGGAGGGGCTGAAGCCACTTCCATAAATTTTTGATAAAATTTTTTACAATCTTCCGGACTTGCATTTCTTAGGGTATCGCTCGCTCCGGAAGATTTTTTGTTGCAGATTGTAAGCGATTGTCCGATATCCGTTTTGAATTGAAAGGGAAGACCCTTGAATCCTGGTTTTTGCCGCCATTTGCGCTTTTCCGTGATTTTTTCTTTATTTGTGACGGATACGAAATCGACCGCTGATTGCTCCTCCCGCCAAAGCTTGTGAGGGGACAGGTGTCAGCGCAGAGTTGATACTCAGAACAACGTATAGTGTATTACAATATGAGAAAATCTGATTTTATCTGGAGGGGGGGGCTGGGGCTCTCCTTCCTGGCTGCGCTTCTTGCCGCGGCATCTTGTGAGAAACCTCTCAAAGATCTCTCCCTTGACTTCGTCTCATCCGAAGAGACTGTCGTCATCAGGCAGGGAGAGACCGTCGAACTTCCGTTCTCCGTGGGCGAAGCCGGCTCCTCCGTTCTGGAGGTCGAGGCCGTATCCGACAACGCGGACTATGCCGCTCTCGTCGAGATGTCCGAGACGGACGCCGCTTCCGGCGTGCTCAAGATCACGGCTCCGAAATACATACTTGCTCCATCGACGGTAAACGTCGAACTGAGCGCTTCCGATGTGGCCAATTCGCGCACGGTCAAGAAGAGCATTGCCGTATCCGCCGAGATGGCCGAGAACTATCAGGAGATCTCCGCCGCGGCCAACACTTACATAGTGAAGCCGGGCGCTTTCGTCAAGTTCCCTGCCGCCAACATTTCCGGCAAGGTGGATTTCGCTTCCGCCGCACTGCTCTGGCAGGACTGCAAGGGCATGGTCTCCGACGTGATAGCCGACCCTGCATCAGGGAGCGTCTTCGCCGTCCTCAATCCGGAGCTCAGCGGCAACGCCGTGGTTGCGGCCTATGACGCCGACAAGAAGGCGGTGTGGAGCTGGACCCTCTGGGTGGCCGACTATGACCCGGCCGCGAAGGTGATGAACTACACCAACAAGACTTCCGGAGAAAGCTACGCCTTCATGGACCGCTACCTCGGAGCCACTTCGGCCGAGCCGGGCACCGATGCGGTCAGCGGCAACTTCTATCAGTGGGGCCGCAAGGACGCGTTCCCGGGTTCCACCCTCACAGCCTCCCTCAAGACCGTCTATGACATCGAGGGCAACGAGGTCGAGTACAAGGTGGAGGCCTGCGCCGCCGAGAACAATATCCCTAACTCCGTAGCCAATCCGTTCACCTGGTATTCCGGCGTGAGCTCTGGCAACTGGGGCTGGATCTCCAACACCAAGACCTTCCCTAAGACCGACGAGGTAGTCGATATCTGGGGTGGCAAGACAGGAGAGAAGTCCGTCTATGACCCGTGCCCGGACGGATGGATGGTGCCTGTCGTCGAGGCCTACGCCTTCTATCAGGACTCCGAGGTGGAGAAGACCAAGTGCTTCGCCGTCGAGGGTTCAAGCGCCAACAAGGATCTTCTCGGCCGCTACGTGAAGGTCGGGAGCGACTCCTTCTTCTTCCCGGCCCAGGGCGAGATTCCTCACGGGGGAAGTTATTGCAACGGCGTCGGCTCCAGCTGGCCGTGCGCGAAGACGTGGTCCGCAACTTCCGATCCGGACAACTGCCGGGCCTATGCCACTGCCGTCAGCCCTTCTTCTACTGGAGCCAAGGGAGGCCTCGGATACGGCTACGGTACGCCGCTGCGCTGCGTGAAAGTGAAATAAGAAGTTAACCGCTAATACCTTTTATGATGTTTAAGACTCTGTCAAGGGCCGCTATGGCTCTGTCCCTTTCTGTGCTCGTCCTCACCACGGGGGCTTGCCAGAAAGAAGATCCGAAACCTCAGCTCGGCACGCTGAAGGCGGCTTTCGGTTCCGATGAATACAGCGTGGAGCCGGGAGGCACGATTTCTCTCGCATTCGTGGTCACGGGCCACGAGAACGTGGACGTCAGCGTGAGCGCCAAGTCTTCCAACGAGCGTGCTTCAGTGGAGGTCAAGAATCCCCTGATGTATCAGGGGGAGGTGCTTTTTACCGCTCCTGCCGTATCTTCCGGCGAGACCATTACCGTCACTCTCACCGCAGTCGATGAGGCCAACTCCCGCAGCGTGGAGACCACCACCGCAGTCAAGGTGGGGGCTTCCGAGGCTCTTGGGATTGCATTCGCTTCGGAATTCAAGTCGATGGCCTGCCGTCCGGGAGGCTCGTTCGAGATTCCTTTCTCGATCACCGGCACGGGCAGCGCCAAGCTCTCGGCACCGGAGATTGGCGTGAAGCCTTCTTCGTGGAGCGCCAAGTGCGAACTCGCTTCCGATGGTCTGTCCGGCAAGATTGTCCTCACCGCCCCTTCGGCCCTCACCGAATCCGTGCAGGTCGAAATGAGCGTCAAGGACGACTTCGCCCGTGAGGCCAAGGTCTCTCTGAACATCGCGGTAGTGTCCGTCAGCGAAACTGTCGGCGCAGCCAACAGCTATGTCGTGAAGCCGGGAGCGACTCTCACCATCAAGGCCGTCGAGGGCAACTCCGCCGACAAGGTGGACTTCGACAACGCCAAGCTCCTCTGGCAGACCGAGCGCGGCATGGTGAAGTCAGTCGCCGCAGCCCCTACCGAGGGTGCTATCGTGGTGAGTCTCAATCCATCTCTGAGCGGCAACGCCGTGGTGGCCGCCCTCAAGGAAGGAGTGATCGTATGGAGCTGGCACCTCTGGGTGAGCGACTATGACCCGGACGCCGATCCGTTCGTATGGAAGAGCAAGGCGGGCAACAGCTTCACCTTCATGGACCGCAATCTCGGAGCTTTGAGCAGTGAGAAGTACTCCGACAAGGCCCTCGGATACATGTACCAGTACGGCCGCAAGGATCCGTTCGTATGCGGAGACGGGGTGCACTCCTCCAAACTCATCAAGACGTATGACATCGACGGCAACGAGGTCTATGAAACTTTTGAAGAGCGTCCGGTATATGAAGACAGGACCAGCACCAACCTTCAGCTCGCCATCAACAACCCGATGACCTTCTACGGCGCTCCTTCTTCCTCCTATCCTGTGGTCGATTGGCTCACCGACAATGCCGGACTTCAGGAAAACGACCTCTGGGGCGGCCAGTCCCACATGAAGACCAAGTACGATCCGTGCCCGGAGGGCTGGATGGTGCCTGAGGCCGGGGAGGCCTGGGGCTTCCGTCAGGAATACAAGAAGGATGGAAAGCTCACCGACAGTGGCAAGTACGACCCTTCATATCCTTGGTACATCGAATACGATGACGAATTCTGCATCGGCTTCCGTTACAAGCAGGCCGACGGCAAGGAATACTGGTTCCCGTTCAACGGTGACAGGCATCCTCAGACCGGAGTGTTCGAACGCGTGGACAGCGGGGCCCAGCTCTGGACTTCGACAGCTTCCAACACCCTCATGACGATGCAGCTCTTCGCATGGGGCAATCCTGCCGGGGACAGCTACCTCAACCGCAGCTACGGCTCGGCCGTCCGTTGCATTAAGGTCAAATGATGATGAGAAGAGGAATAATTCTCTCCCTCATATTGTCCGCAGTCACAACTCTTGCTCTCCCGGCTCAGGTCCGCGAGGTGTCAGGGGTTGTGACTGACAGTTCTAATTCCGAGACCCTGATCGGAGCCACGGTGGTGGTGGAGGGGAGCGGCGCGTCGGCTATCACCGACTTTGACGGCCGCTATCTGATCAAGGCTCAGCCGGGCGACCGCCTCAGCTTCTCCTGTCTCGGGATGGTTCCGAAGACCGTCGTCCTCGGGGACGTCAGCGTGCTGAACGTGGAACTGGACGTCAACAGGGATCTGCTCGACGAGGTGATAGTAGTGGCCTACGGCACTACCAAAAAGGAGTCGTTCACCGGCTCCGCCGAGGTGGTCAAGGCCGACAAGTTCAAGGACAGGGCAGTGACGGACGTGTCCAAGATGCTCGACGGTCAGGTGGCCGGAGTGATGGTGACTTCCGGAAGCGGACAGCCGGGCAGCGGAGCCGAGCTCCGGGTGCGCGGTTTCGGTTCCATCAACGCCTCCAACGCGCCTCTGCTCGTGGTTGACGGCGTGCCCTATGACGGGGACCTGAGCACCATCAACAGCAATGACATCGAGACGATGTCCGTGCTGAAGGACGCGTCCGCGGGAGCCTTGTACGGCGCGCGCGGGGCCAACGGGGTCATAATGATAACGACCAAGTCCGGCAAGGATACGGAAGGGGCCGTCAAGCTTTCCCTCAATATGAAGGCCGGCGTCAGCTCAAGGGCCATCCCGCCGTATGAGACGCTCAGCGCCAACGAGTACATGGAGCATATCTACTCCGCCACCTACAACGACCTCGTGAGCACGGAGGGTTACCTGCCTTCCGTGGCTTCGGGGATGACCGTGGCGCGTCTGGCGAACCGTTTCCTCGGCACCGACAACGTCTACAATCCCTACAGCCTTCCGATAGAGGAGGTGTTCGACGCGAACGGCAAGGTCGTCCCGGGCGCAACTCTGAGATATTCGGAAAACTGGCTCGACGAGGCGCAGCGGAAGGCCGCGTTCCGTCAGGAGTATCAGTTCTCCGCCAACGGGGGCGGCTCCAAGGGGCGCTACTTCGCCTCGCTCGGATATCTCGACGAGCAGGGGACCCTCAAGACCACCGGTTTCAGCCGTTACACCGCGAGGGTCGGGGCGCAGATGTCTCCCAAGGACTGGTTCGACTTCGGGGCCGATGTCAATTACACCTACGGCGACAGCCGTTTCCTCGGCTCTGACGGAAGTTCCAACAACACCAACATCTGGTACTCCGCGATGATGATGGCCCCGATCTATCCCGTATATGAGAAGAACCCGGACGGGAGCGACGTCCTGGACGGGAGCGGCTCGCGCGTGTTCGACTACGGAAAGTCCCGCCCTGCCGGAGCGCAGAACAACAAGAACTCCGTGGCCACGCTCTTCGACGACGAGTATTACAGCCAGACCGGGACGGTGAACCTCAGGGCCAACGCCGCGCTGAAGTTCGGCGGTTTCAAGCTCTCCGCCAATCTGGGGGCCGACAATTCCGACACCTACGAGAGCACCAACTACAACCGAGTCTCCGGCAACGCCGCCGGCACGGGCCGCCTGACCAAGGAGACCGGACGCATGCTCAGCTATACCGTCAATCAGCTGCTCAGCTGGAACGGCAAGTTCGGGGAGCATTCCTTCGACGCCCTTGCGGGACACGAGTTCTACAATTA
>CAVGYS010000103.1:0-5399 GCA_963633505.1 Oscillibacter sp. MSJ-31 | reverse complement strand
GGCAAGACCACGACCCTGCGGCTCATCGCCGGATTTCTCGCCCCGGACGAGGGGGAGATTCTGCTCGACGGCAAGGACATATCCTCGATTCCTCCATACAAGAGACCTTTCAACACGGTATTCCAGCGCTATGCGCTCTTCCCGCATCTGGACGTCTATGACAACATCGCCTTCGGCCTGAAACTCCAGAAGGTTCCTTCCGACGAGATCGACCGCAAGGTACGCAAGGTTCTGAAGCTCGTGAGCATGACCGACTACGAGGACCGCGACGTGTCCACCCTCTCGGGCGGGCAGCAGCAGAGGGTCGCCATAGCCAGGGCCATCGTCAACCAGCCACGGATTCTGCTGCTCGACGAGCCTCTGGCGGCATTGGACCTCAAGATGCGCAAGGACATGCAGATAGAGCTCAAGGAGATGCACAGCAAGCTCGGCATCACCTTCATCTACGTGACGCACGATCAAGAGGAGGCCCTGACCCTTTCGGACACCATTGTCGTGATGAACGAGGGCGAAATCCAGCAAATCGGAAGCCCTGCGGACATCTACAACGAGCCTCAGAACTCGTTCGTCGCCGACTTCATCGGAGAGTCAAACATCCTGAACGGCACGATGTTGTGCGACCGCAAGGTGGAGTTCATCGGCCATTCTTTCGACTGCGTGGACGAGGGCTTCGGAGAGAACGTGCCCGTGGACGTGGTGATACGTCCGGAGGACATCTATATAATGAACCGTCTCGAAGGCGCCCAGTTCAGCGGAACCGTCAAGTCCTGCACCTTCAAGGGCGTGCACTACGAGATGTTCGTGGATTCCGACAAGGGCTACGAGCTGATGGTTCAGGACTACAACGCGTTCGAAGTCGGCTCTACGGTGGGGCTGCTCATTCGCCCGAACGACGTTCAGGTCATGCGCAAAGAGCGGCTCACGAACAGTTTCGAGGGGGAGATGGCGGACGAAAGCCACGTCGAGTTCCTCGGGGAGAAGTTCGAATGCCTGCCGCAGGCGGGACTCGCCGCAGGCGACAAGGTGAGCGTCAGCATAGACTTCGACAAAGTCGATCTGCTCGACCATCAGGAGGACGGCATGCTGGAAGGGGAGGTGCACTTCCTCCTGTACAAGGGTGACCATTATCACCTGACGATTCTCACCGAGAACGGCGACCATATCTGGGTGGACACCAATGACATCTGGGACAAGGGAGACCTTGTCGGAGTCAACTTCGCCCCTGCGGACATAAAGATCGAGAAGAGAGATGACTAAAAGAAGCAGCTGGAGCATCCCGTATCTGGTCTTCCTTGTGATCTTCGTCGTACTTCCTCTGATTCTGGTGGTGACTTACGCCTTCCAGGACAACTACGGCCATTTCACGCTGGAGAACATGGCGAAGTTTTTCTCCGACTCCGACGCGATGGGAACTTTCGCCCTGTCGATGGAGATCGCCATCGAGAACACTCTCATTTGCATACTGCTCGGATATCCGGCGGCGTGGATTCTCGCGAACAGGGAACTCAACCGCAGCGCGGTCACCGTGGTGCTGTTCATCCTTCCGATGTGGATCAACGCCCTGATGCGCACCCTCGCCACGGCGGAGCTTTTCAACATGCTCGGCATCAGCCTCGGAAAGGGGACTCTGCTCTTCGGTATGGCCTACGACTACCTCCCGTTCATGATTTATCCCATCTACAACGTTCTCAACAAGATGGACAAGTCCTACGCGGAAGCGGCGCAGGATCTGGGGGCGACGCCATGGCAGGTATTCCGCAAGGTGATCGTACCTCTCTCGATGCCGGGCGTGGCCAGCGGCATAATGATGGTATTCATGCCCACGGTCAGCACCTTCGCCATATCGGAGTTCCTCACCAACAACAAGATAAAGCTCTTCGGAACCATCATCCAGGAGAACATCAACTCTTCGATGTGGAACTACGGCGCCGCGCTCGCCCTGATAATGCTCATAATAATAGGTATCACCTCGCTCTTCACGGGCAGTGACAGGAACGCCGGGGAGGACGTGTCAAGGATATGAAAAGGATTCTTGCAAAAATCTACGTTTGGATTCTGCTCGCGCTGCTGTATGCGCCGCTGGTGTTCATCGCCGTGTTCTCGTTTACGGAGAGCAAGGTTCTGGGCAACTGGACCGGCTTCTCAACCAAACTGTACAGGAACCTGTTCACCGGGGGGATGCAGGGGGCCGGTTCGCTGATCGCGGCCGTGGAGAACACCCTGCTCATCGCGCTCGCCGCCGCCCTCATCTCGACCCTGCTCGGCACCACGGCCGCGATAGGCATTCACAATCTGCACGGACGCAGGCGTCAGACGTTGACCTTTCTCAACAACATCCCGATGATCAACCCGGACATCATCACCGGCGTGTCGATTTTCCTGCTTTTCGTCTTCCTGCACATCAGCCAGGGCTATCTCACCGTGATTCTCGCCCACGTCAGCTTCTGCACCCCTTACGTGGTGCTCAGCGTGCTGCCGAAACTCCGCCAGATTAATCCCAACATCTACGAGGCGGCGCTGGATCTGGGGGCGACCCCCTCGCAAGCGCTGCGCAAGGTGCTCATCCCGGAACTTAAACCGGGGATGATTTCCGGCTTCATCCTCGCGTTCACGATGTCGCTCGACGACTTCGCCGTGACGTTCTTCACCCGGGGCACGATTGGGCTTGAAACCCTCTCCACCTACATATACGCGGATGCGCGCAAGGGGGGACTCACTCCGGAGCTTCGGCCTCTGATGACGATGATTTTCCTGATAATCCTCGCCCTGCTCCTGTTCACGAACCTCAGGCAGGCGAGGCATCAAAAGAAAAACGTACAACGCATATAAATGAAAAAAATTCTGACTTTCATCGCAGCGGCGGCTATGTTCTGCGGCTGTGCGGAGGATCGAAGCGCGATTCTCAAGGTTTACAACTGGTCCGACTACATCGACGAGAGCGTCATCGGCGATTTCGAGAACTGGTACGAAGAGCAGACCGGAGAGAAGGTCAAGGTCATCTACCAGACCTTCGACATCAACGAGACCATGCTCTCCAAAATCGAGAAAGGGCACGAGGATTATGACGTCGTCTGCCCTTCGGACTACATCATCGAGAGGATGCTCCGCTCGGACCTTCTCCTGCCGATCGACAGGGACTTCGGCAAGACCCCGAACTATGTGGACGGCAACGTGGCACCTTATATCCGGAGCTGTTTCGACAAGATGGAAGGCAACGGCAAGAACGCCAACGAATATTCCGTAGGCTATATGTGGGGCACCACCGGTATCCTCTACAACGCGAAGTACGTCTCCGACGAGGAGGCCTCCACCTGGGACGTCATCCGCAACCCCAAGTTCGCGGGCAAGATATTCGTCAAGGATTCGCCGCGCGACGTGTATTCGCAGATAATCATCTATCTGAAGCAGAAAGAATTGCAGGAGGGGAAAGTCACTCTTGACGAGCTTATGTACGACTCTTCCGACTCTTCGCTCGCCGAGGTGGAGAACTATATGAAGCAGGTCAAGGACCTCGTGGCCGGCTGGGAAGCCGATTTCGGCAAGGAGCAGATGACGCAGGAGAGGGGATGGGTCAACCTGACATGGAGCGGAGACGCCGTATGGGCCATCGAGGAGGCCAAGGCCGTGGGGGTGGACCTTAGATACGTCTGCCCGAAGGAGGGCTTCACCGTTTGGTTCGACGGCTGGGTGATACCGAAATACGCTCGCAACACCAAGGCGGCCAAATACTGGATCAACTTCATGTGCCGTCCGGACATCGCCATCCGCAACGTGGAGGTGACGGGATACGTCTCCGCCCTCGGAGCGCCGGAAATCATGGAGGCGTTCAGCGACAGCAGCTACGCTCCGGCGGATCTCAGCTATTTCTTCGGCCCGGAGGCGACGGCGGTATGCGCCGACCCTGTGCTTTATCCTGACGCGGCGACCATCGCACGCAGCACGATGGAGCACGACTGGGGCGAGAGGACGGAGCCGCTGATCGCCATGTGGTCGAGAGTGAAGGGGGACAACGCCAACAGCATGACGGTCATCGTGATCCTGGTGGTCCTTCTGGCCGCGGCGGTTGTCGCGGTCTCATCAAGACTCAAAAAGTCCCGCCGCAAAGGCGGTCGCCGCAAGGCTGGAAGATAGTACTTCGCCGGATTGTCAGGCCGTTTTCTGCGGCCTGCCCGGCTCCTTGAAGAAAATCATGAAGAGGATGCCGACGAGAAGAGAATACCCGGCGAAGACATACCAGGCCGTGCTCCAGTCCGGAGTCGCGGCGTTATAGACGAAGTGGTTGACCACCAGTCCGGCAAGGTAGGTCCCGATGGACGCTCCAAGGCCGTTGGTCATGAGCATGAACAGCCCCTGGGCGGAAGAACGCATGCCCTTGTCCACGTTCTCGTTGACAAAAAGCGAACCCGAGATGTTGAAGAAATCAAAGGCCACGCCATACACCAGGCAGCTCAGCACGAAGAGCCACACTCCGCTTCCCGGATTGCCCAGGCCGAAGAAGCCGAAGCGGAACACCCAGGCGAACATCGCGATGAGCATCACCTTCTTGATGCCGAACCTTTTCATGAAGAACGGGATAAGCAGGATGCAGAGAGTCTCCGACATCTGGCTCAGGGAGATGAGTGCGTTGGCGTTATTTGCCCCCCAGGTGTCCGCAAAGGCCGGATTGTCCTTGAAGGAGGTGATGAAGGTGTTGGCATAGCCGTTGGTGATCTGGAGGGCCGCTCCGAGCAGCATCGAGAAGATGAAGAAAACAGCGAACTGCCCCTCCTTGAAAAGCTTGAAGGCGTTAAGGCCCGTCGCCTCGGCGAAACTCTGCACCTCGGCGGTTTTCGGTTTGCACGGGCAATCCGGCAGAGACAGGGCGTAAGCGGCGAGTATGATGCTCAGCGCTCCGGAGACGAGGAACTGGTTGTAGCTGTGCTGGAACTGCACCCCGTCGCCACCCTTGACGAAATTGACGAAAAGCATGGTGCAGATGAAGCCCACCGTACCGAACACCCGGATAGGAGGAAAGTCCTTGACCGGGTCCTTGCCGGCTTTCTCCAAAGCATTGTACGCCACTGAATTGGAGATGGCGATGGTCGGCATGAAGAATGCCACGCTAAGGGCATAGAGGGCATAGAAAGTGCCGAACTCGATCCCCGCCCCGGCGGATTTGGCATAAACCCCCGCCCCGAGCATGAACACACCCGCAAGGGCCTGGCACAGACTGAGAACCTTCTGCGCCGGAATCCACTTGTCCGCCACGATACCCATCAGGGCCGGCATGAAAATCGAGACGAAGCCCTGAGTTGCGAAGAAAAGCCAGATCTGGGGACCGAAACCCGACTTTGCAAGAAAACTTCCCATCGAGGTAAGGTACGCTCCCCACACCGCGAACTCGAGGAAGTTCATAATTA
>CAVGYS010000102.1:0-5425 GCA_963633505.1 Oscillibacter sp. MSJ-31 | reverse complement strand
GCACCCAGGCCTGATCCCCCACCGTGTGAAGTATCCCGACGAAAGGCTTTAGGGAGCGCGCCAATATCTCGACCACCTCGCCTTCGCGGCGTTTGTCGGAATCCTTGCCCTTCTCGCGGGTGACGGCCACCCGGACCTTGTCTCCGTTGAGAGCGTGGCGGGTCTTGGACGCCTTGACGAAAACGTCATCCTCCTCCCCGTCCACGATGACGAAGATGAAACCTTCCCTTGTCATCTGAACCGTCCCCGTGCACTGTGGGTACACCCTGCGGGACGCGGAGCGGGAGTTCCTGCCTCTATTTCTGTTTCTACTGTTTCTTCTATTGTCTTTCTTATCCATACTTCTATCAATTATCTTTCCGCCACGAGCAGCTTGGCGCTGCCGGAAGGCTCTATGCGGAACTCTCCCTCGGAAGAGAGCAGCAGGAGCGCCTCCCCCGCCTTGAGTCCCTCGGATGCCCCGGAGGTCTTGACCACGCAGTCCCCCTCCATGCAGACGAGCGCCGCGAAGTCGCTCCCGGTGCTGAAGGAGCGTCTGAACGGAGCGTCAAGCTCCAGAAGGCCCGTCCTGAAATAAGGGCAGTTCACCAGGGCCACCTCCCTGTCCTTATGGGGTTCATAATGTGTCCTGTAATCAGCATACACCTCATAGTCAATGGCTTCCTTGGCCTCCTCGACATGGAGATGGCGCGGCTTCCCGTCCTGTCCCGGACGATTGTAGTCATAGACCCGGTAGGTAATGTCGGAAGTCTGCTGCACCTCCGCAAGATAACACCCGGCCCCGATGGAATGCACCCGTCCGGAGGGGATGTAGAACACGTCCCCCGCGCTGACGTCGTGGATGGAGAGAGCCGAGGCGAAATCATTGCGCCGGACGAGATCTTCATACTGCTGCGGGCTTATCCGCCTGCTGAATCCGCTGATGAGCTTCGCTCCGGCCTCGGCCCGGATGATATACCACATCTCGGACTTGCCGTGACACGAGTGGCGCTTCTGCGCCAGTTCCTCCCCGGGATGAACCTGAATGCTGAGATCTTTCTGCGCATCGATGAACTTGATGAGCAGAGGGAAGTCGGAACCGTAGATGTCGGTGAGCGTCCGGCCCCTGTCCGGGCCGTCCGAAACCACCGACTCGGATCCGGGGACACCGGAGAGAACCCAGTTCTCGGTGCCCCAAATCAAAGTCTTGAGTATAGGTCTGAATTTGTACATCCCCCTCTCTATATGAGAGATTCCGCCGTCATTGCTTCCGGCTGAGGAATGCCCATCAGTTTGAGGATTGTCGGGGCGACGTTGCAGAGGGCCCCGTCCTTGACGCTCTTCACCTCGTCTCCGGCTCCTATCACGATGAACTGCACCGGATTGAGCGAATGAGCGGTGTTCGGAGTACCGTCATCGTTGACGGCATGGTCGGCGTTCCCGTGATCCGCGGTGAGCAGCACCACGTAGCCGTGCGCAAGCGCGCAGGTCACCACGGCCTCGACACAGCCGTCGATGCAGCCTACGGCGTTGCAGATGGCCCCATAGACTCCGGTATGTCCTACCATGTCACCGTTGGCGAAGTTGAGGATGATCATATCCTCCTTCTCGCTGCGGATGGCCGCGCAGAGCTTGTCGGTCACCTCCACGGCGCTCATCTCCGGCTGGAGATCGTAGGTCGCGACCTTCGGAGAGTTGACCAGTATGCGGTCCTCTCCCTCGAAAGGCTCCTCACGGCCTCCGTTGAAGAAGAAGGTCACGTGGGCGTATTTCTCGGTCTCGGCGATACGCAGCTGACGCTTCCCGGCCTTGGATACTACTTCCCCGAGGGTATCCTTGACGTCCTCCTTGTCGAAGAGGACGTGCACTCCCTTGAAGGATGCGTCGTACGGGGTGAGGCAGCAGTAATAGAGAGGAATCGTGTGCATCCCCTCCTCCGGCATGTCGTTCTGGGTGAGAACGGCGGTGAGCTCGCGGGCGCGGTCGTTGCGGAAGTTGTAGAAGATGACGGCATCGCCCGCCTCCACCTTGGCAAGCGGAGCGCCGTCCCTGGTGATGACGGCCGGTTTGATGAATTCATCGGTGACGTCCGCATCGTACGAAGCCTGGATGGCTTCGGTGGCGGAGGCGAACCGGGCTCCCTTGCCCTCTACGAGCATGTCGTACTCCTCCTTGACGCGGGCCCAGCGCTTGTCACGGTCCATCGCGTAGAAGCGGCCGCAGACAGTGGCCACCTTGCCGGTGCTCTGCGCCATCTTCTCCTCCAGCTCCCTTACGAAGCCCAAACCGCTGTGCGGGTCGGTGTCACGCCCGTCCATGAAGCAGTGGACAAAGACGTCCTCGAGACCCTCCTGCGCGGCGACGGAGAGGAATTCGTAGAGGTGGTCAAGAGACGAGTGCACCCCGCCGTGAGAGCAGAGACCGAAGAAATGCAGCTTCTTCCCGCTCTTCTTCACATAGTCATAGACAGCCTTTATCTCCTTGTTGTCCAAGAGCTTGTGCTCGCGGCAGGCGATATTTATCTTGACCAGGTCCTGGTATATGACACGTCCCGCGCCGAGGTTGGTGTGTCCCACCTCGGAGTTGCCCATCTGTCCGGCAGGCAGACCCACGTATTCGCCGCAGGCCTGAAGATGAGAGAACGGATATCTCTCGCGCAGACGGTCGATATATGGAGCCCCCTGGGAATATATCGCGTTAGAATGGTCGTGGCGACCCTCGCCCCAACCGTCAAGTATCATCAAAAGTACTTTCTTGCTATCCATAATTGTCTTGAATTAGTCGATCAACCCTCTTCCGCGAAGCATCGCAGCCGAATCCGGCTCGCGCCCGGTGAAAGATTCGAAGAGCACCATAGGCTCCTCGGAGCCGCCCTTTTCGAGGAAGGTCTCCTTGAACTTCTTGGCAAGCGCGAGGTCCCACACTCCGTTCGGGGAGGCCTCGAAGACGCTGAACGCATCCTTGTCGAGAACCTCGGCCCAGAGGTAGCCGTAGTAACCTGAGTTGTAGCCGCTGCCTCCGAAGATATGGTTGAAGTAGGTGCTGCGATAACGGAAGGTGATCTCAGGGATGAGCCCTATCTGCTCCGCGACCTTCTCCTCGAACTTGTCGATGTCAACCCCCTCCACACTGCCAAGCTCGTGCCACTTCATGTCGAGCATCGACGCGGCGCAGAGTTCGGTGGTCATGAAGCCCTGGTTGAACTTGAGAGAGTTGTTGATCTTCTCAACGAGCTCGGACGGAATCACCTCGCCCTTGTCGTTCTTGGCGTACTGGGCGAGAAGCTCCGGCTGGAAGGCCCAGTTCTCGTTGAACTGTGAGAACATCTCGACGAAGTCACGGGTCACGTTGGTTCCGCTGACGGAAGGATAGTGGCACTTGGTCAGAAGTCCGTGCAGCGCGTGTCCGAACTCGTGGAACACGGTCTGAACATCGTCTATGCTGAGATATTCGGAGAGGTTGCCGACGTTGACGATAATAGGACGCACGTCATTGCCCTGAGCGTCAACGTACTGACCGCGGACGTTGTTCATCCACGCCCCGCCTCTCTTGCTGGCGCGAGGGAAGTAGTCGGTGGTGAAGATGCCGATCAGAGACCCGTCGTCGGCGCTGACCTTATAAGTGGTGACCTTGTCGGGATTGTATGAAGGGACGCCTTCGAGCTTCTCCATATTGACTCCGTAGAGAGTCTTGGCGGCGATGAACACTCCGTTCACGACGTTGTCTATCTTGAAATACGGCTTGGTGACGGACTCGTCGAGGTCATACTTGGCCTTGCGGACCTTCTCCGCATAGTACCACCAGTCCCACGGCTCGATCTTGGAACCTGAGGGGAGCTTGCCGTCCTTAATGTCCTGGTCCATAATCTTCTGCATATCGGCGAGCTCGACTTTGGCCTTCGCCACGGCCGCCTTCATGATTCCGGAGAGGAAGCTGTCCACGGTCTCCGGGGTCGCGGCCATCTTGTTGGAGAGGGTGTAGGCGGCGGAAGAAGAGTAGCCGAGGATATTCGCCTTGCGGGTGCGCAGATCGACGAGCTCGAGGATGAGGGCCCTGTTGTCATTGGCGTTGCCATGGTGTCCACGGGAAGTGTAGGCCTCGTTGTACTGACGGCGGAGTTCGCGGTCCTCGGTGAAGGTCATCTTGTCGGGATAGGATGAGACGCTGAATCCGAACTTCTCGCTGAACGCGTTGGACTCGGCGAGGATGTTGTTGCCTATCTTCTGGGTGAGTTCTGCCATGCGGGAGTTGATCTCACGAAGCTTGGCCTGCTCGGACTCCGGAAGGCCGATGCCCTCGCGGGCGAAGCCGTCGTAGAGCTTCTTGAGCACCATCTGCTGTTCTCTGCTAAGGGCGGACTGGTCGGCATTATAGACTGCGGCCACGCGGTTGTAGAGGGCCTTGTTGAACGAGATGTTGTCGCTGTGGGTGCTGAGCATCGGGATGGCCTCCTCCTGCACCGCGTCGAGCGCGTCGCTGCGGTCAGTTTCGCTGATGTTGAAAAGCACTCCCTGCACACGGCTGAGCGTGCGCCCGGAGAGTTCCAGCGGGGCTATGGTGTTGTCGAACGTCGGGGCGTCCGGATTGGAGACGATGGCCTCGATCTCGGCGTTCTGCTCTTCGATTCCGGCCTTGATCGCCGGGATATAATCCGATGTCTGAATCTTGTCGAACGGAGGGATTCCGTAAGGGGTGTCCCACTCGACGAGGAACGGGTTGGTTCTGTTGCAGGCTGTCATTGCGATTGCGATTGCTGCGATTGAAAGGATTTTTTTCATATATGATTACTCATTTATCTCGATATCGTCGATGTTGTTCACGACCATCTGAACCTTGCCCTGATAGAGCGAGAGTATGCCGGTGACGTTGATGGATTTCTCACCTTTGAGCACGGCCTCCGGAATCTCGGTGTCAGCAAATTTGGAATATCCGCTGGTGCGGATCTGCACGCAGACCCCGCCGCCTCCCTTCCGTGTGGAGAAATACTGGCTCACCGAACCGGCGGACTTCTCGATGTCCGGATATGACACCTTGCCGGTGGCATCCACGACCCTGTGGTCACCTACTGTGCCGTAGGTCTGATCGTTGGCGTTGCCTATCTTGACATCGTCCCAGATTCCGGAGAGAAGATATTCGCTCATTCTGGCCTTGGACATAGCCCAAGTGGTGATTCCAGTATCCTCGCCGGAGATGAAGATGCGGTTGGAGGAGAGGTCCTTGTCCCTATTGGAATCAAGGTAGAGAAGCACGAACGCTTCGTTGTTCTCGCTGTAGCGGGTGTCGTACCAGCCGTAAAAGAGATTCTTGATGGTGACCATCTTGCCAATATGGGAACTGGTAGCCTGAGTGGCGTTGCCGCCCGGAATCTGGCTCTCGGACAGCACTACCGGGGTCGGCACGTCCTCGACCTCCCCCTTGTAGACGTGGGTGTCGATGAGCAGAGAGG
>CAVGYS010000101.1:3011-5466 GCA_963633505.1 Oscillibacter sp. MSJ-31 | reverse complement strand
CTATTATGAAAAATCCCTGCAAGACAGCGATAGCCGTGGCTGCGGCTATGCTGATGAGTCTCGGAGCATCCGCTCAGAGCCTCGTTTCCGGGACAGTCACCGGCACCGGCGGAGAGCCGTTGCCCGGAGTGTCAGTCATCTTGTCCGACGGCGTCTCGGGAACTGTAACGGATGTGGACGGAAAGTATTCGATAGACCCTTCCGGAAGCAGCTCGCTTACGTTCAGTTCCATAGGATTCGCCTCACGTACCGTTGAAATAGCCGGCCGTGCGGTGGTCAACGCCGTTCTCGAAGAAGACAGGAAGCTTCTCGACGAGTCCGTGGTGGTCGGTTTCGCCACCCAGAAGAAGATCGATCTCACCGGGTCCGTGGCCACGGTGAATTCCGAACAGCTCGAGAATGTCCCTGTAAGGAACACTGTGCTCGCCCTCCAGGGACAGGTGCCCGGGCTGAGCATCAAGCAGGTCAGCGGACAGCTCTACGGAAAGAACCCGACCATCACCCTGCGCGGTCAGGGGACGATCGGACAGGGTTCGTCAGGCAGCGTCCTCGTCCTCATCGACGGGATGGAGGGCGACCTGTACTCGATCAACTCGCAGGACATAGAGAACATCTCCGTGCTCAAGGACGCCGCGGCCTCATCCATCTACGGCTCCCGCGCCCCGTTCGGAGTGATACTCGTCACCACCAAGAAAGGCAAGGAGGGGCGCACGCAGGTGAACTACAACAACAGTTTCCGTTTCAGCTCGCCTCTGAACCTTCCCCATTCCGCCGACTCCTACTCGTGGGCGCTGTATTTCAATGACGCCGCGAACAACGACGGCAACGCCGACGACATCAGCGCGGCCAGGCTCCAGCGCATCAAGGACTATCAGGACGGGGTCATCTCCTACAACACCATCCCGGTGGGCAACCAGTGGGGGACGGCCTACACCGAGGGCAACGACAACATCGACTACTATGACGTGTTCTACAAGGATGTGACGTTCGCGCAGGAGCACAATCTCAGCATCACCGGAGGAAACTCCAAGATCAACTATTTCGTGTCCGGCAACTATCTCAAGGAGGACGGCCTCTTCACTTTCGAGGGGGCGGACCTTGACGGTCTCAAGCGCGCCAACGTTTTCGGAAAGGCGGAGGCCAAGCCGTTCGATTTCCTCACCATAGGTTTCAGCAGCCGCTTCATCCGCGAGGACTACCACGAGCCCACCGTGCTCAGCGACGACATCCTCTGGTACTTCGGACAGTATCTCTGGCCTGTCGCGCCGCTCTACGACCCTAACGGCAACCTCTTCAACGACCTCGCCCTCCGTTTCAGCAGGGGAGGACAGAGGACGATTTCAAACACGACCTCGGCAAGCCAGTTCAACTTCACGCTCACTCCTCTCAAAGGCTGGAGGATAGTCGGCGACGTGAACTACCGCTACCGCTCCTATTTCAACAAGGTGGTTGACAAGGAGGTGTATCAGATTTGCACGGACGGCGTCTCGAAGGGCTCAGTCTGGGACGACCACACGGGAGTGGCGAACGATGTGGGGCGCAACCAGTACCTCAACACGAATCTCTACACCGATTACGAGAACAGTTTCGCCGGCAACTACTTCAAGCTGATGGCGGGAATGCAGATGGAGTCATATACTGTGAACACCACCTATGCGAAACGGGAGGGGCTTCTGGTCCCGGACATCCCTTCGATAGACACAACCTCCGGCCTTTATGGCGGGGAGGAAGTGAGTCCGGTGGTCAGCGGCGGCTCTTCCGCGTGGAGAACGCTCGGCTTCTTCGGCCGTCTCAACTATAACTTCAAGGAGAGGTATCTGCTGGAGGCGAACCTCCGCTACGACGGTTCGTCACGTTTCGCCGCGGACAAGCGCTGGGGGCTGTTCCCGTCAGTGTCGGCGGGTTGGAACATAGCCAAAGAGCCTTTCTTCGCTCCGGCGGCCGAGTGGGTGAACACTCTGAAACTCAGGGCTTCATACGGCTCTCTCGGCAATCAGAACACTTCGTCGTACTATCCGACCTACTCCATAATGAATTTCGCGAATTCGCAGGGGACGTGGTTGATTGACGGAAAGAAGACCAACATCGCGTGGCCGGCCGCGCTCATCAGTTCGTCGCTCACCTGGGAGAAGGTCAAGTCGTGGAATGCCGGAATTGACATCGCCGCATTCAACGGCCGTCTCTCCGCCTCCTTCGAGGGCTATGTGCGCAGGACCGAGGACATGATCGGGCCTGCCGACGAACTTCCGGTAATCCTCGGAACATCAGTCCCTTATACGAACAACACGGATATGCGCACGACCGGTTTCGATTTCGAGATTTCCTGGCACGACCGCGCATTCTCGCAGCTGGACTACGGCGTGCGCTTCGTGCTTTCCGACGCTGTGACCAAAATCACGAAGTACTCCAACCCGTCAAAGACCCTCGGAACATATTATGAGGGGATGACCCTCGG
>CAVGYS010000101.1:0-3001 GCA_963633505.1 Oscillibacter sp. MSJ-31 | reverse complement strand
GAGTCAATAGGAATCGCGAGGACCGGAGAAGAGATGCTCGAACACCTGATGACTCTCCCGAACGGAGGGCAGACGGCGCTCGGCTCCAACTGGCAGGCCGGTGACATCATGTACCGCGACCTCAACGGCGACGGGAAGATAGACTCGGGTTCATGGACCACTGACGACCACGGAGACCTCCGTGTCATAGGAAATTCAACTCCGCGCTACAACTACGCCTTCGACATAAACCTCGCGTGGAAGGGCATAGACCTCAGAGTGTTCCTTCAGGGAGTCGGCAAGAGGGACTATTTCCAGGAGGGCAAGTATTTCTTCGGAAGCTGCGGCTGGAGCAAATGGGGGACGATGGTGCTCACACAGCATCTCGACTATTACCGTGACGACCCTGACAGCCCGCTCGGAGTGAACACCGGCAGCTACTATCCGCGCCCTTATCTCGACTCCACCAAGAACGTGCAGTGGCAGTCTCTCTATGTGCAGGACGCCTCCTATCTGAGGCTCAAGAATTTGCAGGTGGGTTACACCTTCCCTCAGACCCTCACGCAGAAGATAGGCATACAGAATCTCAGGCTCTATTTCTCCGGCGAAAACCTCGCCACCCTGACGAAGATGACAAGCCTGTTCGACCCGGAGACAATCGGCGAGAACCAGACCGGAAACGTCTATCCTCTGCAAAGGACATATTCTTTCGGATTGAGTGTCACTTTCTAACATTTTATGAATATGAACAGAATAATCAGATATATCGGCGTCGCGGCGGTCACCCCGCTCCTGCTGTCGGCCTGCGACGGCTTTCTTGACCTGAAGCCGGAGTCAAGCCTCTCACCGGAGCAGTACCTGACGACCGAAGACAACATCGCGTCATACGCGACCGACCTCTACAACATGTTCCCTGTGCACGGGACGACCAGCTGGGGGACTTGGACGAACGACAAGGACACCGACAACATGGCCTACGCCAATCCGAGCGACATCTTCGCCCCGGGCTACTGGAAGGTGGGGCAGACCGGAGGAAGTTACGAGTTCACCGGCATCTACCGCTGCAACTACTTCTTGGACAACGTGCTTGAAAACTTCGAGGGCGGAAAGATAACCGGTGTTCAGTCGAACATACGCCACTATGTCGGCGAGGTCTATTTCTTCCGCGCATGGCAGTATTTCAGCAAATTGAAGGCGCTCGGTGACTTCCCGATCGTGACTCACCTGCTGCCCGATGACCTCCAGACTCTGACCGCCGAGAGCGTGAGGTCTCCGAGGAACGAGGTGGCGCGGTTCATCCTCTCGGATCTCGACAAGGCCATCGAATATATGGGCGAGACGGCTCCTCGGGGCGGCTCCAACAGGCTCAACAAGGACTGTGCGCGGCTCATGAAGTCAAGGGTGGCGCTTTACGAGGGGACGTGGCTCAAATACTTCAAGGGCACGGCTTTCGTTCCGGGGACGGGCGCATGGCCGGGCAAGGCCTCCCATCCCGACTACAAGTACCCGTCTGGGAGCATAGACGCCGAGATTGAATATTTCCTCGGAATCTGCATGGAGGAGTCGAAGGCCGTGGCGGACAAATATTCCCTCGTGGACAACACTGGAGTGTTCCAGTCGTCGGCAGAAGCCAAGGCCAACCCTTATTTCGACATGTTCGGCGCTTCCGACATGTCGCAGTACAAGGAGGTCCTTCTCTGGAAATCCTACAGCTCCTCGGAGAGCGTGACCAATTCGGTCGTGGAGTTCGCCGCCGCCGCCAATCAGGGATACGGAATCACCAAGAGCATGGTCGATGCTTTCGTGATGAACAACGGTCTTCCGATTTATGCCGCGCTCAGCGGATATGAGGGAGACGCGGACCTGCTCAAAATCACCGAGGGGCGCGACACGAGGGCCGAAATCTTCATCAAGAAGCCGGGCGACGTGAACCTCCACAGCGAACCTGGCCCCGAGTCCTACGAAGTCGAGCCGTGGCCGAACATCGTGAACTCCACCGCGTCGATGAAATACACCACGGGCTATTCCATCCGCAAGGGTCTGAACTTCGACGGGGCGCAGTCCGACAGGAACAAGAGCGTCGTAGGCTCGATCATCTTCAGGGCTGTCGAGGCGTATCTGAACTACATGGAGGCCTCCTACGAACTCAATGGGTCTCTGGACGCTGACGCGAAAGGTTACTGGACAGCAATCCGTGACCGCTCCAAGGTTGCCGACTGGCAGATAACCATAGACAATACGGATATGGACAGGGAGAAGGAGACCGACTGGGCCGCCTATTCCGCAGGGAAGCTTGTCGATGCGACGCTCTTCAACATCCGCCGCGAGCGCAGGTGCGAACTTATGGCGGAGGGATTCCGTGCCGACGACGTGCGCCGCTGGAGGGCTATGGACCAGATGATTGACACGCCTTACCACGTGCTCGGGGCGAATGTCTGGGAAAGCATGTACGGGAACGCCGACTTCCTCGCCGTGAACGGCATCCTGAAGGAGGGGGAGAACATTTCCTCCAGAGAGTTCAGCAAATACTGCGCTCCGTACCACATCCTTTCCAACAACAGGGTTTACGACGGCTACCGCTGGAAGATGGCGCATTATCTTGAACCGATCGCCGTGCAGCATTTCCTCATAACCGGAGGCGGCAGCACGGAAAGCTCCACTCTTTATCAAAATCCGGGATGGCCTGTCCAGGCCGGTCAGGGGGGCTGAATGATGAACTGGAGACGTTTGATCACTTTTTCGGCTGTTCTGGCCGTCCTTCTCTCGTGCTCCGCGAAGGAGAACGCGGACAAGGACGGTCGGAACGACGGAACTCCGGCCCGGCAATACCGCCTGACCGTTGACGGCAAGCCGTTCCTGATGCTCGGTGCACAGCTGCGCACGGACTATTTCCTGCAGCTGGACGGGCACGACGTCGGCAGTCTCGACGACTATTTCGCTCTCGCCGCAGGACTGAACATCACCTGCGTACAGGTTCCGGTGGCGTGGAGGGACGTGGAGATCGGCTATGACGAGTATTCCG
>CAVGYS010000100.1:0-5469 GCA_963633505.1 Oscillibacter sp. MSJ-31 | reverse complement strand
GTTCCACGATATCCCCACGATCAGCACCAGTGCCGCAGCGCCGATCATCCCGGCGACCGCGGGACGCAGCGCACCCATCACTGAGACGAACACCGGGTGCTGGTGGAACTTGTTGAATATGCGGATGATGGCGAAGAACACGAGGAACGACGGCAGCACGATTGCCAGAGTCGTGGCGGCGGAACCCAGAATCGAGACGAAGTTGCTGCAACCGCTGTCGTGCAGGACCTGGAAGCCCACGTAGGTGGCGCAGTTGACGCCTATCGGGCCCGGGGTGGTCTGGGAGATTGCCACGATGTCCGTAAATGCCTTTTTCGTCAGCCAGCCATGCTCTGTAACCACTTGAGCCTGAATGAGCGAGAGCATCGCCCCGCCTCCGCCGAAGTTGAACAGGCCTATGATGAAAAAAGTCGAAAAAAGTTGCCAGAGAAGTTCAATCATTGTCTTTTGTGCTTATAGGAGATGGACGAAATCCCGGCCGCGACGGCAATCGTCGCGAGGATGAACCATATCGGGGAAATCTTGAGGAACGCCACCCCGAACAGCGTGCCCGCGCACAGGAGCCATGCCCACGGCTTGTGGCAGCCCTGCCGGGCCATGTTCACCGCCGGGACGAGTATCAACGCCACGGCTACCGGCCTCACGCCCTGGAAGATACGCGCCACGACGGGGTCGTCCTTGAAACTGGTGAACACCATCGCGATGAGCAGGATGATGACGAACGACGGCAGCACCGCCGCCAGGGCGCAGACGATGCTTCCCCTGAGGCCTCCGAGCCTGTAGCCCGTATAGATGGCCATGTTGACGGCGAGCAGTCCGGGGGCGCTCTGCGCGAGCACTATCACGTCGTCCAGATCCTCTTTTCCGATCAGATTGCGGCTTGTCAATTCCTTCTCTATCAATGGGATCATGGCGTATCCGCCACCTATGGTGAACGCCCCCATCTTGAAGAATATCAGAAACAACTGCCAGAGAGATGTCTTGTTTTCCATGTTGCAAAGTTACAAAGTTGTGGTGAGCTCCGAAGCGATTTAATGAAAATGTAACATCGGCGTAACCTCCATTTTAATATGAAGGCATACATTTGCCCCCGAAATGAAGAAACTCAAGCCAATAATCGCAGTTGCAGCCGTCCTTGCCTGCACGCACCCGTCCGCAGGACAGAAAATCAAGGGCAGCGACACGCTTCTGCCTCTCACCCAGGCTCTTTCCGAGATGTATATGGACAGCAATCCGCAGGCTGCGGTGACAGTCACCGGCGGGGGCAGCGGAGTGGGGATATCGGCTCTCCTTGAAGGGACTACGGACATTGCGATGGCTTCCCGCAGCATCAAGTTCACCGAGAAGATGAAGATGAAAAAGGCCGGGCGTGAACTCTGCGAGGCCGTTGTGGCCTGGGACGCGCTGGCCGTGATAGTGAACCCCTCCAATCCCGTCAACGAGTTGACAAGAGAGCAGCTGGAGCAGATTTTCCGCGGCAAAATCACCAACTGGAAGGAGGTCGGGGGACCGGACCTGAAGATAATCGTGTTTTCGAGGGAGACTTCTTCCGGAACCTACGAGTTTTTCAAGGAAAGCGTTCTGCACGACAAGAACTACGCTGCGGGAGTCCTGTCGATGCCCGCCACGGGAGCGGTGATACAGTCGGTGCGTCAGACCAGGGGGGCCATAGGCTACGTGGGGCTGGCGTATCTCAACAAATACGTCAAGCCTCTGGCGGTCTCTTATGACGGGGGAGAGCATTTCGTCGTCCCGTCGGTGCAGACCGCAACGGACGGGCAGTATCCCGTCGTGCGGCCTCTGTACTACTATTATGACCGGGCGTCTGCCTCCGCGGTGGCTCCGTTCCTGGAGTTCGTGACCACGCCGCAGGCACACGATAAAATGCTTGAAATCGGATTTATTCCAAGATGAAAAGAATAATCGACAAAGTTGCAAGGTGGGTTTTCACCGTCGGGGGGTTCACGACGAGCATCGTGATACTCCTGATTATCATTTTTCTCTTCGGGGAAGCCGCCGGACTCTTCCGCAAGAATGTCGTGGAGGACGGCTACTCGGTGGTAGTCAACCCTTCCAACCCCGTATCGGGGCTCAACGCACAGCAGCTCAAACAGATTTTCGACGAGGACGTCACCAACTGGAAGGAGTTCGGGGGAGCGGACGAGCGGATAGTGATACTGCGTCTGTCGGATCTTGAGAAGCTCTATTCTTCCGAGGAGCTGGGCGCGCAGTATGAACACGCTTCCGCGTGCATCGCAAGTCAGGTGGCGGCGAATCCCGGCATCGTGGCTTTTCTCCCCTCATCGCTTCTCGAGGGGGCGGAGGGCATCTGTGTGATGTCGGAGGGGACGGTCGGCGCAGGGGACGTCTTTCTCGGAGATGAATGGTACCCTACCGCGACTCCTGCCCCGGTGTTCGGTATCCTGCCTCTTGTCTGGGGCACGCTGTGGGTGAGCTTTTTCGCGATTCTCATAGCCCTGCCTTTCGGGCTTGCGGTATCCATCTATATGGCTGAATGCGCCCCGGAAAAGATTCGCAAACTGCTCAAGCCGGTTATCGAGCTTCTTGGCGGCATACCGTCCGTCGTCTATGGCTTTTTCGGCCTGGCCGTGATAGTGCCGCTTCTTCAGCGCACCTTCAACCTCCCTGTCGGAGAATCCGGACTTGCGGGCAGCATAGTTCTGGCGATAATGGCGCTTCCGACCATCATCACGGTGTCGGAGGATGCCCTGCGCAGCTGCCCGAGGGCGATGCGGGAGGCCAGCCTCGCTCTTGGTGCCACGAGGCTTCAGACCATATTCAAGGTCGTCATGCCTTATTCCATATCCGGAATCACGTCGGCGGCGGTCCTGGGGATAGGCCGAGCGGTAGGGGAGACGATGGCCGTGCTGATGGTCACCGGCAACGCCGCCGTGATACCCCACAGCATCCTCGATCCGCTGCGCACCATCCCGGCGACGATAGCCGCGGAGCTAGGGGAGGCCCCGACCGGAGGAGCCCACTACGAGGCCCTCTTCCTCTTGGGAGTCATCCTCTTCTTCATCACTTTGATAATCAACTCCTGCGTTGAGATAGTTTCGATACGCAACAAAAACAGAATCCACTGAATATGATCAAATTCAGCAAATCCTGCTCGGTGCGCCGCCGTCGCGTTCAGACGCTGGTGCTGGGCTGCTTCAGGCTCTTGAGCTTCTTGGTAGTCGCGATACTTTTCCTTATCCTCGGCTTCATCCTCGTCAAGGGTGCGGGAGTGATCAGCTGGTCGTTCCTTACCGAAGCTCCGACCGACGGAATGACCGCCGGCGGCATTATGCCGGCGATAGTCGGCACCCTCTGCCTTATGCTGGGCAGCGCGCTTTTCGCCTTCCCGGTTGGGGTCATAAGCGGCATATACATGAACGAATACGCCCCCAAGGGCGCGCTGGTCAACTTCATAAGGATGATGACCAACAATCTCTCCGGCATTCCGTCGATAGTCTTCGGGCTTTTCGGAATGGCGTTCTTCGTCAATCGTCTGGGCTTCGGCGACAGCATCTTGGCCGGTTCTCTGACCCTCGGGCTCCTTGCGCTCCCGATAGTCATCCGCACCACCGAAGAGGCTTTCAAGAGCATTCCCGACAGTTTTCGCGAAGGCTCCATGGCCCTCGGGGCGACCAAGTTCCAGACCATCTGGAAAGTGCTGCTGCCGATGTCGATGCCGCGCGTGATGACGGGGCTCATCCTCTCCCTCGGGAGGGTTTCCGGCGAGACGGCCCCTATCCTCTTCACCTGTGCGGCATACTTCCTGCCGAAGCTCCCTCACAGCATCTTCGACCAGTGTATGGCTCTGCCGTACCATTTGTACGTCGTCGCCACGAGCGGCACGGACATAGACTCCCAGATGCCCATAGCGTACGGCACCGCTTTTGTGCTGATAGTCATTGTCCTGCTGATGAATCTCACCGCCGGGGTGATTCGCAGACATTTTGAAAAACATTCTTAGATGGAAAACAAGATAGTAACCCGTGACGTGAACTTCTACTACGGAAAGTTCCACGCACTCAAGAACATAAGCATCGACATCCCCGAGGGGGAAGTGGTGGCGTTCATCGGTCCGTCCGGCTGCGGCAAGTCCACTTTCCTGCGCCTCTTCAACAGGATGAACGACCTTATCCCGGACACGCATCTGGAGGGTCAGGTGCTGATGGACGGCAATGACATCTATGACAGGAACGTGGACGTGGACGCTCTCCGGCGCAACGTCGGCATGGTGTTCCAGCGGCCGAACCCTTTCCCGAAAAGCATTTACGAGAACGTGGCATACGGCCTGAAAGTCAACGGAATCAGGGACAAGGGGCTGATAGATGAAAAGGTTGAGGAAGTACTCAAGGGGGCCGCGCTCTGGAACGAGGTCAAGGATAAGCTCAAAAGGTCGGCCTACGACCTCTCCGGCGGTCAGCAGCAGCGTCTCTGCATCGCCAGGGCCATGGCCGTGGAGCCGTCCGTCCTGCTGATGGACGAGCCTGCCTCGGCTCTCGACCCGATTTCCACCTCCAAGGTCGAGGAACTCATCTGTGAACTCAGCGGCAAGACCACCGTGGTCATCGTGACCCACAGCATGCAGCAGGCGGCCCGCGTCAGCAACCGCACCGCATTCTTCTACCTCGGGGAGATGGTGGAATATGGCAATACCAAGAAAATTTTCACGAACCCCCAGAAGGAGGCGACGCAGAACTATATCACCGGACGCTTCGGTTAGCGGCGGAGTGTTTTTCTTGGAGAAGAATTCAGTGTTAAAAAATTGAATGGAATATGGTAAAATTTGTGGAAAACGAGCTTCAGCTTATAAAGCAGGAAGTGAATGATATGTGGGAACTGGTGCAGAAACAGTTCGAAAACGCCCGTACTGCCGTGCTCTCCGGAGACCGTGACCTCGCGGCGGCGGTAATCGGCAGGGAGAAGAGGGTGAACTCCTTTGAGCTCAGGATAGACAGCGACATCGAGGATTTTATCGCCCTGTACAATCCTGTGGCCATTGACCTCCGTTTCTCGCTTGCGATGCTCAATATCGCCAACAATCTCGAACGTCTCGGCGACTACGCCGAGGGGATCGCGCGCTTCGTCGTGCGCAATGAAGTGGACTCCACGGCCAAGGACCTCATCTCGCAGATGGGACTGCCGAAGATGTACGATATGGTTCTCGACATGCTTTCCACCGTGTACAACGCCCTTAAGAACCGCGACATAGAGATGGCCAAGTCGGTTTTCGGGCGCGATGACGCCATCGATGAGCTCAATCGTGTCTCTCTCGACAGGCTGACGGAGTATGCCACGGCGCACCCTCAGAGCGTGCGCCTCTGCCTGGAGGTTTCCGCCCTTTTCCGAAAGCTTGAGAGGGCGGGGGACCATGTCAACAATCTCGCCGAGCAGACGGTCTATTACATAGACGCCGAAGTGCTCAAGCACAAAACCAACAAGGAATAGGGGAGT
>CAVGYS010000099.1:3132-5522 GCA_963633505.1 Oscillibacter sp. MSJ-31 | reverse complement strand
TGCGTACCTCGACCTGCTGAAGAAAGTTCTCCGCAGGGAAATCGGTCCTGAAGCCAGGCTCATCTACATGTACCGTCCCGTATCGGGGCAGCCGTTCATGAAAGTTGACGGCAATATGACCTCCAATCCTTCGAACCCTCCCGTGACGGTGGTCGCTCAGACGTCGGAGAAGCCGAATCCGTTCGTATATCCGGGACTGCGCAAGATCAACATCAACCCGAGGCTGAATCCGTCGTACAATTTCGACAGCATCGTGGAGGGGGAGTGCAACAAGATGGGAGTCATGGCCGGCAAGGACATTGCCGATGCTCCAGGGAGGACGCCGTTCAACCCGCTGTTCATTTTCGGAGGCTCCGGGCTGGGGAAGACGCATCTGGCCCAGGCGACGGGGCTCGCCGTCAAGGAGAAATACCCGGATCTCGTGGTCCTCTACGTGACGGGACACGAATTCAAGACCCAGTATATGGTGGCCGTGAACGTCCGCAACAACGTCACGGACTTCCTTGCCTACTATATGAAGATCGACGTTCTGATAGTGGACGACATCCAGGACCTCATGGGGCCGGGTTGCCAGAACGCCTTCTTCAACGTGTTCAATCATCTCCACCAGAACGGAAAGCAGCTGATATTCACCTCAGACAGAGCTCCGGTCGAGCTTCAGAACTTCGAGGAGAGACTGCTGTCCCGCTTCAAATGGGGGCTCTCCGTGCAGTTGACCCATCCGGACTACGGAACCCGCCTCAAGATGCTGGAAACCAGAGTCGCAAAGGAGGGCGTGGACATCCCGCACGAAGTCCTGGAATTCATAGCCGAGCGTGTCAAGACCAATTTCAGGGAGCTTGAGGGCATACTGGTATCCTTGATCGCGCATTCCCTCGTTAAGAAGGACAAGTCCCTGATGGAGCTTGCCGCCGAGATAACCGGGAACCTCATCGGCGAAGCCAAGACCGACGTCAACATCGAGAAGGTGCAGAAAAACGTGTGCGAGTACTTCAACATAACCCGCAACGACCTTCTCTCCAAGTCGAGAAAACGCCAGATTGTCCAGGCCAGGCAGATTTCCATGTACCTCTGCCGCAACCTCATATCGAACTGCTCGCTCTCCACGATCGGACAGGAGACGGGCGGCAAGGATCACGCGACCGTGCTTCACGCCTGCACGACAGTCACCGACCTGATGAGTACGGACAAGACTTTCAGAAAATATGTCAACGACATAGAAAACATACTCTCACCACAAAAGTTTTAGTTTTTCCCTATGCCTTTCAGAATAGCACCATCAATCCTTGCGGCCGACTTCCTTCATCTTGAAAAGGACGTCGAGCTCGTGAACAAATGCGGTGACGTGATACATCTGGACGTGATGGACGGCACGCTGGTGCCCAACATCTCGTTCGGTTTTTCCGTCATCGACCAGCTCTCAAAGATAGCTACGGCTCCGATGGACGTGCACCTTATGGTGGTGCATCCGGAAAGATGGTTCGAGAAAGTCGCCGGGGACGGAGTGCAGATGTGCTCTTTCCACCTCGAGGCGGCCGGCAGGAGGACTTCTTCGTTCATCAAGAAAATCCAGTCTCTCGGGATGAAGGCGGGAGTGGCGATCAACCCCGACGTCCCGGTCGAGAAGCTGTTCCCATACATAGGCAAGGCGGACTATTTCCTGATAATGTCGGTGTTCGCCGGTTTCGGAGGACAGAAATTCATATATGAGTCCATCGACAGGGTAGCCACCCTCAAGGCCGAGCTTGAGAAGAAATCTTCCGACGCCCTCATCGAGATAGACGGGGGGATCAACCTCGGCACCGTCAAGGCGGTCAAGGAAGCGGGCGTGGATCTTGCGGTGGCCGGAAGTTCGGTATTCGGCTCGGCGGATCCGGCAGCGGCCATCAAGGCCCTCAGGGAAGCCTGAACATATATTTCGCGAACTCGGAGTCAAGTTCAGCGCGCCCTTCGGCAGTCCCGAAGAGCGCGTATTTTTTTGAGAGCACGCCCCCGAGTGCATCAAGTTCGCTTTTCAGCTCATAGTCCCTTCCTGTCAGCTCCTTCATCGACACGGGATTGGGCAGCTCTCCGGGCCAGGAAGTCTCGTTGACGTTCAGGCCGATGCCAACGATGCTGCTCGTGACCATGTCGGCGTCAAGAGTGTTCTCTATCAGGATGCCGCATATCTTCCTGTCTTCGACCCAGATGTCGTTGGGCCACTTGATGCGGGCCTCTATCCCACGGTCCAGAAGGTATTCTCTTAAGGAAAGCGTCGCGAACTCCGTGATGAGAAGGACGTCCTTTATGGACAGCGCGAAGCCGCCTTCTTTCGGAAAGCGGAGCAGCAGACTGAAAGTAAGGCCCATTCTGCAGCGGGAGTACCAGGTATGGGAACCCTGACCGCGACC
>CAVGYS010000099.1:1712-3008 GCA_963633505.1 Oscillibacter sp. MSJ-31 | reverse complement strand
CGCAGTCTGTGTCAGCGCGGCAACGATTGACAAATTGTCAAGAGAGTCCATCCTGCGCCTGACTTCTCTGTTTGTGGAATCGGTGTTTTGCAGCCAGATAATGCCGCATTCTCCGGGGTATGGTGTCATTTTTGTTGTATCTTTGTCCGCAAAATTAAAAACGATGGCTCAAAAACCAAACAAAAAGCATAACAAAGGACCGAGAGTGGTGAGGATCAACTTCTCGTCCATCCTCTATATCGTGCTCCTGGTGAGTATCGGCTGGATGCTTCTGGACAACAGCTCAGCCCCGGCAAGCAAGATTGAGTGGGCTCAGGTACAGGAGATGGCCCGTGAAGGCGACATCAGCGAGATACACTTCGTGCGCAATGACTACAGAGGCAAGGTCACCGTCCGTCCGGAGCGCCTCGGCAAATACGCCAGCCTCTTCCCGAACGGCAAAGTGCCGAAGAAGTCTCCGCAGTTCTACTTCCTGACCTCCACCAAATTCGAGCCGGAAGCCGAGATCAGCGAACTCAACTCCGGCCTTCAGGAAGAGTCGCAGGTTAAGCTCTACATAGAGAATGAGACCAACGTCCTTGGCGGCATTCTGGAATGGGTGCTTCCGATAGCTCTCCTTCTGTTACTTTACGTGTGGATGTTCCGCTCAATGTCAAGACAGATGGGCGGCGGAGCCGGCGGCGGTGGCGGGATGAACCCGTTCAACGTCGGGAAGTCCACGGGCAAACTCACGGACAAGGACAAGGTCAACGTCACGTTCAAGGACGTGGCGGGCCTGTACGGAGCCAAGGAAGAGGTTATGGAAATCGTGGATTTCCTCAAGCATCCGTCCAAGTACACATCCCTCGGCGGCAAAATTCCGAAGGGAGCGCTGCTGGTCGGCCCTCCGGGCACGGGAAAGACCCTGCTGGCGAAGGCCGTGGCCGGTGAAGCCAACGTTCCCTTCTTCAGCATAAGCGGCTCCGACTTCGTCGAGATGTTCGTCGGCGTTGGAGCGAGCAGGGTGCGCGACCTTTTCACCCAGGCCAAGGAGAAAGCCCCGTGCATCGTGTTCATCGACGAAATCGACGCCGTCGGACGCGCCAGAGGCAAGAACGTCGGGTTCTCATCCAACGATGAGCGCGAGAACACTCTCAATCAGCTCCTTACCGAGATGGACGGATTCGATACCAACAGCGGAGTCATCGTGCTGGCCGCGACCAACCGCGCCGATATCCTGGACAAGGCCCTGACCAGGGCAGGGCGCTTCGACCGCCAGATTCACGTCTCGCTGCCGGATCTCAATGAGCGCAAGGA
>CAVGYS010000099.1:0-1620 GCA_963633505.1 Oscillibacter sp. MSJ-31 | reverse complement strand
ACGTCAAGAAGCTCAAGCTCTCGGCCGGTTTTGACGTCGAGGCCATCGCCAAGCAGACCCCGGGATTCTCAGGGGCCGACATAGCCAACGTCTGCAACGAAGCTGCGCTCACGGCGGCCCGCAAGGGCAAGAAGGACGTGGACAATTCCGACTTCATCGATGCCGTGGACAGGGTTGTGGGAGGCATCGAGAGGAAGAAGACGATAATGTCTCCGGACGAGAAACGTCTCACGGCCTATCACGAGGCGGGGCATGCCGTCGCCGGCTGGCTTCTCCCGGGCTGCGATCCTGTCCTCAAAGTCTCCATCATACCTCGCGGACAGGCGCTCGGTCTCACCTGGAGTCTTCCTGACGAGAAAGTGATGATGTCCAAATCCGACATGATGGACGAGATGTGCTGCCTTGTCGGCGGCAGGGTGGCCGAAGAGATAGTCAACAACGGAGTTCCTTGCACGGGCGCGCTCAACGACTTCGAGAAGATGACCAAGATGGCATACGCGATGGTCACGTACTACGGAATGAGCGAGAAGATCGGCAACATCTCCTTCTATGACTCGAGCGGCAACGGGGGCTACGACCTCACCAAGCCTTACAGCGAGAAGACGGCCCAGACCATAGACGCGGAGGCGAAGGCCATCGTGGACGAGGTCACCGCCCGCACCACCAAGATTCTCAAGACCAATTGGGACAAGCTCCAGACGCTCGCCCAGATGCTTATCGACAAGGAGGTGATCACCTCCGACGACATCGAGAAGCTCCTTGGTCCAAAGGCCGGAACCCACGGAGAGGAAAGACTCAAGGGAAGCGAACCCCAGGAGGAAAAGACAGAGAACAGCGAAACCAAGGACAATGAATAATCTGGTGAAAAGAACCCTTGCGGGGCTGGTGTTTCTTGTCGTGATGGTTTTCGGCACGATTTGGGACAGGACACTCTTCGGAGCCCTGTTCCTTGTCATTCTATACTCGGCCCTCCGCGAATTCTATACGATAACTCTCGGGCAGAGGTATCACATCCAGCAGAAGATAGGCCTGTTGACAGCTGTCACGGCCTTTATTCTCATCGCCGCAGTGCAGTTCTTCGGCTGGGAGCCGCGGCTCATCCTGCTCGCGCTCTTCCCCTTGCTGCTGATCTCCGTATCCTGCATTTTCTTTCCGGAGAGGGAAGGATTCTCGGACGTGGCCCTCATCTACGCAGGGCTCGGATACATAGCCGTCCCCATCTGCCTGTCGCCGATGCTCGTGATGGACGGGATGGTTTTTGACGGATGGAGGCTTCTCCCGCTTTTCATCATCATCTGGGTGTCGGATGTCGGAGCGTATTGCGTCGGCTCGGCTCTCGGTCAGAAGAGCGGCGCACGCAAGCTGGCCCCGGAGATTTCTCCGAAAAAGTCCTGGTGGGGATTCTGGGGAGGACTGTTTTTCAGCATCGTGGCCACCCTCGTCATGTGGCATCTTGACTGGCTGCCGTATCCTCTGCTTCACAGCGCTGCACTCGGCGCGGTAATCTGTCTTGGAGGTGTCTGCGGTGACCTTTTCGAGTCGGAGTGGAAGCGCAGCTGCGGTGTCAAGGATTCCGGTGACAGCATTCCGGGACACGGCGGGATGCTCGACCGTTTCGAC
>CAVGYS010000098.1:3263-5550 GCA_963633505.1 Oscillibacter sp. MSJ-31 | reverse complement strand
AGTCAGTCCAAACTCTCCTGGTGCCACACATCAAACAGAAGAATCAGGCGGAGCTGAGGCGAGATACCGGGAAGAGGTGGCCGCCTGCTCTACCCCAAAAACGCAGGCGGCGGCTCCTCCGGAACTCGCCATCCTCAAGCGAAACACCTCGAAAAGTATGTGGCAGGAAACCCGCCAGCAGGAACGCGCGGAAAGCTGTGAGCGAGGTGGCGGATAATAATAGCGTCAGTCGGGAAACAGAATGTCCGGCGAAACCCCACTTTCGCCGGACGAAATTATTGGCAACGACTGCATCGCCGAGATGGCGGGAGCAGCGATTCAATCACTCCCCCTGCCCCAGCATCGAGAGGGCCTCGTCGAGGGTGAGGGAGTCTTCGAGGGTGAAGCCGCCGTTGCGCGTGCGGCGCAGGGAGCTGAGGAATGCCCCGCTGCCGAGAGCCTCCCCGAGATCACGCGCAAGAGCGCGGATATACGTCCCCTTGCTGCACCCGACGCGAATCTGAGCCGTCGGGAGAGAATAGGCGCTGATGTCCGCCACGTTGATGCGGGAATTTCGTCCGTCAGGAAGTTCCGGAGCGGAGAAAGGGTGCACTCCGTAAGAGAGAAGCTCCATATCATACACCTCCACCCTGCTGGCCCTGATGAGATCCGACCCTTCGTCGAGCCTCCCCTGCCGATAGAGCCGACGCGCCGTTTCGTAGGCCCGCACCCCATCGACCGACTTCGCGCTGAAGAGCGGAGCGACCTGCATCTGCTCCCCTATAAAAGACGGAAGGACGGCCCTCAAGGACTCTTCGCTCACAGCGTCCAGCGGACACTCCCTGTCAATCTCCTTCTCCAGATCATACGAGGCAGTAGTGGCCCCGAAAGTGACTCCGGCCACATATTCCTTGGGCGAAGATTGAAGAGATTCCGCGCGCTTTGTCGCCTCCCCTATGCACACCAGAAGAATCCCCGTCGCAAGCGGATCCAGCGTCCCGGCATGGCCAACCTTGAGATTCTTCTTGCCGAAATGCCGGATGGCGGCGAACTTGATTTTGCGTATCACGTCCGCCGAAGTCCAGCGATAGGGTTTGTCTATCGGAAGTATTATCCCCTCGGGATACGAGGAGACGTCATTTGCAAGCAATCTTGTCAATTCTTCTCTGATGCCGTCCTCCGGCGAATTGAGTGTCAAGATAGGTGCGCACCATCATCACCGCCATCCTGTAAGAGACGAATCGGGCCGGCAGCACGAGAACGTTGGCATTGTTGTGGGACTTGACGAGCCTTGCCACCTCTACGTTCCAGGCAAGTCCGGCACGGACGCCCTGATGGTGATTGAGAGTGATCGCCATCCCGTTGCCCGTCCCGCAGATGGCGATCCCGGCATCGACGCCACCGTCCTCTATGGCATAGCCGAGAGGATGGGCGAAATCGGGGTAATCGCAGCTCTGCGGGCTGTCGGTGCCGAAATTCACCACCTCATATCCCTTCCCGACAAGGTAAGAGATGAGCCTGGTCTTATAGTCAAGCCCGGCGTGGTCGCTGCATATTCCTATCTTCATATCGCAAGCTTCCCCCGGAGTTCCTTTATCATGTCCACGGTCATGGACTCAAGGTCATATTCGGGCTTCCAGCCCCATTCTTCCCTGGCGCAGCTGTCGTCCATCCTGTCCGGCCAGGAATCGGCTATGCTCTGGCACAGCGGGTTGATTTCGTAGCGCATGCGGAAACCCGGCACGTGCTCGAGAATCTTGGCACGGAGGATTTCCGGATCGAAGCTCATCGAGGCGATGTTGAAAGAATTGCGGTGCACCAGGCGCGAAGGATCCGCGTTCATTATGTCCACCGCGGCCTTGAGCGCGTCCGGCATGTACATCATGTCCATAAAAGTCCCCGCCTTGATCGGGCAGACGAACTCCTCGCCCCTGACGGCCGAGTAGTAGATGTTCACCGCATAATCGGTGGTGCCGCCTCCGGGCAGGGTCACATGTGATATGAGCCCCGGGAAACGCACCGAACGGGTGTCGACACCATATTTATTATGGTAATAGTCACTGAGCAGCTCAGTGGTCACCTTGGTCACGCCGTACATGGAACGCGGCCGCTGAACCGTATCCTGTGGCGTGTCAATCTTCGGAGTCTCCGGCCCGAAGGAACCGATGGAACTCGGAGTGAAGACCGCGCATTCCCTCTCCCGGGCGATTTCAAGGATGTTTAGAAGTCCGTTGATCTGGATGTTCCAGGCAAGCATCGGCTTGCTTTCCGCGACTGCGGAGAGAAGGGCCGCCAGATTATATATGGT
>CAVGYS010000098.1:390-3176 GCA_963633505.1 Oscillibacter sp. MSJ-31 | reverse complement strand
ACCGCGGAGAGAAGGGCCGCAAGATTATATATGGTATCTATCCCATACTTCGACACCACGCGCGCAAGTTGCTCTCCGTCAAGGACGTCGGCCTCCTCGCACGGCCCGCTTTCAAGCAGTTCCCCCTTCGGTTCAGAGCCTTTGACATAGCCGGCGACCACGTTGCCTTCGGGATACAGGCGTCTGAGTTTCATGGTCAATTCCGACCCGATCTGGCCGGTGGAACCGATGACGAGAATATTTTTCATTCTGAAACGTGCATTGAAATTTGCTGCGAATATACCAAAAAAATCGTAATTTTGTGGGAACTGACACACATACGCAATGTACGGCAAATTCCAGCAGCACCTTCAGGACGAGCTCACCTCAATCAAGGAAGCCGGCCTCTATAAGAACGAGAGGGACATCACCTCTGCACAATCAGCGGAAATCACGCTCAAGGACGGTTCCAAGGCCTTGAATTTCTGCGCCAACAACTATCTCGGGCTCGCCGACTCGCCGCGTCTTGTCGAGGCGGCGCAGAAAGCCATGCTCTCCCGGGGCTTCGGGATGTCCTCCGTCCGCTTCATCTGCGGCACGCAGGACCTGCACAAGGAGCTCGAGAGCGCCGTGTCCGACTTCTTCCGCACCGAGGACACCATTCTGTACGCCTCATGCTTCGACGCCAACGGAGGTCTGTTCGAACCCCTCCTCACAGCCCAGGATGCCATCATATCCGACGCGCTCAACCACGCCTCCATCATCGACGGGGTGCGCCTCTGCAAGGCCGTCCGCTACAGATACGCCAACGGGGACATGGAAGACCTCGAACGCTGCCTCAAGGAGGCGCAGGCGCAGAGATTCCGCATCATCTGCACCGACGGAGTGTTCTCGATGGACGGCAACGTGGCCCCGATGGACAAGATATGCGACCTCGCCGAAAAATATGACGCGCTCGTGATGGTGGACGAAAGCCACTCGGCCGGAGTGGTGGGGGCTACGGGACACGGAGTGGCGGAGAAGTTCGGCTGCTACGGACGCATCGACGTTTTCACCGGCACCCTCGGCAAGGCGTTCGGAGGCACGGTGGGAGGATTCACGACAGGACGCAGGGAGATCATCGAAATGCTCCGCCAGCGCTCCCGTCCGTACCTTTTCTCCAATTCGCTTCCTCCGATGATCGTCGCCGGCGGCATCGAGATGTTCAAAATGCTCAAGGAGAACAGCGAGCTGCACGACCGTCTGATGGAGAACGTCAACTATTTCCGGGACAAGATGATTGCGGCCGGGTTCGACATCAAGCCGACGCAGTCGGCGATATGCGCCGTGATGCTGTACGATGCCAAATTGTCACAGGAATTCGCATCCAAGATGGCGGACGAGGGCATTTTCGTGACAGGATTCTATTATCCGGTAGTGCCTCAGGGACAGGCCCGTATCCGCGTGCAGCTCTCCGCGGCGCACAAAAAGGAACATCTTGACAGGGCCGTGGACGCCTTCATCAAGGTAGGCAAGAAACTTGCTGTAATACGATAACACTATGCTTAGACCATCCGCAACATTGTCAGCCATGGCTGCAGGGGCGATGCTCCTCAGCTCCTCCTGCGGGAAGCAGGCGGGAGACGAGTTCGCCTATCTCTATGAGAATCTACCCTTCAAAATGGACAGGGTCGCGCGTCCCGCGATTCCGGACCTGCGCGTAAGCGTCAAGGACTTCGGAGGAGTCGGAGACGGCGTGGCGCTCAACACGGAAGCCTTCGCGAAGGCCATGAAGCACCTCTCCGACAATGGCGGAGGACACCTTGACGTCCCAGCGGGCATCTGGCTCACGGGGCCTATCGAGATCCTGAGCAACTGCGACCTCCACGTCACCCCTAACGCCGTGATAATCTTCGACCCAAGTCGCGACCTCTACCCTATCGTCGAGACCGTGTTCGAGGGGTTGGACACCCGCAGGTGCGAGTCCCCGATCCATGCCGAGGGCGCGCGCAACGTCTCCATCACCGGGGGCGGAGTGATTGACGGCAGCGGAGAAGCCTGGAGGATGGTGAAGAAATCGAAGCTCACAGAAGGCGAGTGGAGGAAGCTCGTCGCCTCGGGCGGAATAGTCAGCCGGAACGGGCAGGTATGGTACCCGGACGAAGGCTTCGAGAAAGCCTCCATGATGAGCAACATGAACGTGCCCACGTTCGTAAAGAGCGAGGAGGAGTGGAACGAAATCAAGAGCTTCCTCCGTCCCAACATGGTCTCCCTGCGCAACTGCGAGAACGTCCTCCTGGAGGACTGCACGTTCCAGAATTCTCCGTGCTGGAACGTTCACCCGCTGATGTGCCGCAACCTCATAGTGAACCGGGTGAACATCCGCAACCCGTATTATTCCCAGAACGGAGACGCGATTGACGTGGACAGCTGCGAGAACGTCCTCATCATCAACTCCACCTTTGATGCGGGCGATGACGGGATCTGCATCAAGTCCGGCAAGGACGCCGACGGCAGACGCAGGGCGCGTCCGTGCAAGAACCTCATAGTTGACAACTGCACCGTATTCCACGGCCACGGCGGGTTCACCGTCGGGAGCGAGATGAGCGGAGGCGTGGAGAACGTCAAGGTATCCAACTGCCGCTTCCTCGGCACCGACGTCGGGCTGCGCTTCAAGAGCACCCGAGGCAGGGGCGGAGTCGTGAAGAACATCCATATCAACGACATCTACATGAAGGACATAGTGGCCGACGCCATCCTCTTCGACCTCTTCTACGGAGGCAAGTCGGCAGTGGAGGCCGCAGCGGAAAAGGACGAGAGCATCAACG
>CAVGYS010000098.1:0-380 GCA_963633505.1 Oscillibacter sp. MSJ-31 | reverse complement strand
GTCCCTGTGGACGAGACGACCCCGGAGTTCCGTGACATATATATAAGTGACGTCTGCTGCAACGGCGCGGCGAGGGCCATGCTCTTCAACGGGCTCCCGGAGATGCCGGTGACCAACATCAACGTGACGGATTGCACGATCTCCTCCGACGAGGGCATAACCCTGCGCAACTCGCAGGACATCACCTTCAAGAACGTGAAGTGCTATCCTAAGACCGGAGACGCGGTCACGACGGTAAGAGTGAAGAATTTCAACAATCTATAGAATGAAACGACTGATCCTCACCACCCTCGCCATCGCGGCGCTCGCATCGTGCGTCGACAGGACGGAAC
Organism: Oscillibacter sp. MSJ-31; assembly: GCA_963633505.1. GTDB lineage: Bacteria > Bacteroidota > Bacteroidia > Bacteroidales > UBA932 > Cryptobacteroides. The sequence continues at coordinate 48 of CAVGYS010000098.1, read as the reverse complement.
CTATGTCCGAGAAGATGGTTCTCTCGCAGATGTCACGCTGCCCGGAGC
>CAVGYS010000097.1:5203-5556 GCA_963633505.1 Oscillibacter sp. MSJ-31 | reverse complement strand
ATTCCATATCGTATCCCACGCCGAACACGTCCGCCGGGAGCTTGCCAGCCTTGCGGACCGGCACGAAGCCTGCACCGAGCTTGGCCGCTATCACTGAGGCCATTATGTATCCTCGGGATTCCACTCCCACGACTTTCGTGATGCCCTTGTCCTTGTAGGGTTCGCAGATTCTGTCCGCGAGCTCGGCAAAGCACTCTGCGTTCTTGAGCAAAGTGGTGATGTCATAAAAAAGAATGCCTTTCTTCGGAAAATCTGGAACTGTCCGAAGATTTTTCTTCAAAGTCTCTAAACTCATATCAGGGAGTGGTAATTTGTCCAGCAAAGATAGGCAAAAAGAACATAATGGCAATGCT
>CAVGYS010000097.1:0-5193 GCA_963633505.1 Oscillibacter sp. MSJ-31 | reverse complement strand
GCTCCTCTGTCATATTCCTTTCAAAATCTGCCCGATGAGAGCAGACGGTTGGCTTCCGTGAGTTTTGACGGACTGCCGATATCGATAATTTTCAACTGTTTCGCGACTACGCCGCGTATTTTCTCCCAGGCGCAAGTGGCGAGGTAAAAATCTATTATCGAAAACTTCTCCGGCCACTTCTCCAGCATCGGCATCACCTTGTCGGAGAGAATCTGTATTCCGCAGAACGACAGACGACGGCAGCGTGACGGGTCAAAATCCGGGAACGGGCTTCGCACCTCGCCCGTGCGGACGTTCGTCCAGCCCCGGAGAAGCATGTCCTCGTCGAAGAGCAGATATCTGTCCGCATCATCGGACTCGCTCAGCAGAAGCGTTGCAAGCGGATCCTCCCTGTCCTGCGAGAGGAACCACTTGATGTCCAAGTCGCTGAGCATGTCCACGTTGTGCACGAGGAACCGGCCGCAGCCTTGCAGGAATCCGGCGGCGTGCCTTATCCCTCCTCCCGTCTCTAACGGCGCCTGCTCCTCGCGCGAGACGTCAATCTTGACTCCGAAGCCCTCGTGCGATGCGATGAAGTCCTCGATCTGCCCGGCGAAATGGTGGACGTTGACCACGATCTCCTCAATCCCGGCGGCTTTCATCTTAAGTATCACCCTTTCCAGCATCGGCACGTCCCCGACCTGGACGAGCGCCTTCGGCATGGTGTCCGTCAGGGGTCTGAGCCGCGTGCCGAGCCCCGCGGCGAATATCATTGCTTTCTTCAACTGCGTCATTTCGGGAATTGCTTACAGGCTTACCTTGACTCCGGGAAGGATGGTGCGTCCGTCCCAGTCTTCGCAAAGGCGGCGGAGTACTGAGTTGAGATAAGGGTAGCGCTTGAACGGCTCCTGCGTCAGCTCGCGGATGCAGCCGAGCGCCGTCGGGATGCAGTCGATGAAGAGCTGCTTGCGCTCAACAAGTCCGCGGAAGCCGTAGGCTCCGAACTCCTGCAGCAGGCGCACGAGGGTGATGAGCCTGTATTTTTCCATGAACTCCTCCTCGTCCACGCTGCGGAACTGCCCGAGCGCCTTGAGATATACGCTCTCCAGTTCGGCTCTGAGAGCGGCTGAAAAATGTGTGCCGGCGTTCCACAGGAATGAGGCCAGGTCGTACTGCACCGGCCCCCTGCGTCCGCCTTGAAAGTCGATGAAGCACGGCTCCCCGTCCTTGATCATGACGTTGCGCGCCTGGAAATCCCTGTACATGAAAGTCTCTCCCCGGAAGTCGAGCGAGTCGTCGCGCAGGCGGTCGAAATCGTCCTGCAGGCGAATCTCATCGAACTCCAGGCCCGTGAGTTTCAGGAAGTCATACTTGAAATAGCTAAGGTCGAAGTTGACCATCCTCGCGTTGAATTCCCTGTCCGGGAAGCAGACGTCCCAGTCCAGCCCGTCCCCGACTTTGAACTGCACCGCCGGGAGCAGCGCAATCGTGTCGTGCAGCCAGTCGAGCTGCTCCCGTGAGAAGCTCCCGCTTTCAACTGATGGACGCAGAAGCGCGAAAAGCTGCCCGTCTCCAAGGTCTTCCTGCAGATAGGCCATTCCGTCCGCAGACACCGCATACACTTCCGGAGCATGCAGGCCCGCATCCCGGAACTTCGCGTCTATCGTGAGAAACGCCCTGTTCTCGGCGGGGTTCGTGCCGATGCATCCGATCACGGTGCCGCCTTCTCCGCTTACCCTATAGTATTTGCGTGCGCTTCCGGACAGCGGAAGCAGCGTCATCTCCTCCGGCTTCAGTCCGGAGAAGGATTCATATAATTTTGATAATCTTTCCATAACAAAAGGGGAGGTGCTTTAAGAAGTTGTTTTGAAAACCTGTGCCATCATTGCTGTCCCCCGATGGAGATGATGCGGCTTTCCCAAGGGGAGAGCGTCATCTCAATCACCGTCCGTCCGCCGTCCGTCGCGCAGGACATACCGGAGACTTCTCCCGTCGAGGCGTTCCAGCTCCTGACGGGGCCGGTCTTGTCGAAGGCCGCCTTGAAGCTGCACTCCTGCTCTCCTTCGTTGAAGATGAAGTAGATGACACCGTCAGTCAGTTCTTTGGCCGTATAGCGGATGAACGAGGTCGGTTCAGGCTTCTGTTCTTCCGCTCCCGGACGCGGACCGCGGCGAGGCCCTTCCTGCACGGGAGGAAGTATGAGCTCCATCTCCGGGGAAGGCATGGCCGCCGCCACCGTCGCCGTCCAGCCTACTGACGGCTCCTGAAGCAGATCCGGAGTGTCCGGAACGGGCTGAGGCTCAGTGAAGCTGCGTCCGGCGAGCATTGTCGGCTTGCGTCCCCAGAAGAGAATCTTGCCCCCGGCTGCGGAGAACTCCATCATTTTCTCCCAAGCGGAGATGGAAATCACGTCGCAGGACGGGATTATGAGGGTGTCGTAGCTCTGGCCGCTGAGGTTCTTGAACGCTCCGCCGGTGACGGTGAGAGCTTCCGTGAAGGCATCGTCGTCCACCCAGTCAAAATCCTTCTGGTGCTGCAAGAGTATCTGCGAGACGTTGACAAGGTCGGCATTGACGGCATTGTCCCCGAGCCACAGGGTGGAGGTAGGATAATAGACGGCGATGCGCGCGCCCGGAACTCCCTGCGCCATCAGGTAGGTGGCGCGGTTGGTGTAGTCGTTGAGTCCTTTCATCCCGGGATCCGTCATCCAGTTGGCGTTGGCGGAGCCGGCCATCCAGAACATGAACTCGAAGAAGTTGATGCCGCGCACGACTTGATAGTCAACGACATATTTGGCCTGTGGGATGCTCGGGGAGGTGTAGTATGCGGCGAAGCTCTCGCTGAAGGTGCGCGGTTTGCCATAGACGTGGGAGACGGAGGAGGCGAACTTCGGGAAGTCGTTGACCGTCTCGGGCCAGATCTGGTTCCAGATGGCGTCCACCCCCGGAATCTGGATTTTGTTGAGGTCTCTGAAGAGATTGCCCCCGGCCCTTACGCAGACCGGCATGTTGTGGTCGTTGTTGAGATGGGTGATGTGCGCGAGGCCGTTCTGCTCGCACCAGTCGGCTTGGCGCTTGAAGAAGTTGACGGCGAACAGCTCCGACCAGACGTCCCAGTAATCCGCCTTGAAGCGCTTCTCCCTCACGGAGAGGTTGGATGCGAGAAGGCTCGCCAGATACGGGGTAGGGTCATATCCCTTGCGGGAGATGAACTGCTCGACCATGTCCGGAGTCCACGGAGTGTAGGCGAAATCCGGCTCGTCGCCCCTGAAACCGAGCACCGTCTTGCCGAACTCCTTGCCGATGTACTTCTTGTACTGCTCGTGCGTCCAGTCGATGAACTGCCCCACGGCTTCCGGGCTGAGGTAGTCGCAGATGGAGTTGGTGGTGTCCTTGCCGCCGGTCGGGTTGTTGACCGCGCGGGTCTGCCCGGTACGGTAGTCCGGCCCCACGAGCAGGATGTCCCAGTCGCACTCTTGCGCGTTGAAGCTGAACCTGCCGTCCTTGACGCTGACGCAGCGGTTCGGGAGCCCGGACTTGCTGACTGCCACGGCGCTCAGAACCTTGTCTCCGGCCGGGGCGTCGGTGATGACTTCCCCCTTCTTCACGTGCCGGGTGTCCATTATGACCAGGGCTTTCATCCTCAGGTCGGGACGCTCCTTTGAGAACTTGCCTCCCGCGAAGCCGCTCGGGTATTTGCCTTCATCTATGATCCATACCTTGAGGTCGCGTTTCTTCGCTTCCATGACTGCGGTGCGGATGGCCTTGAACCAGCCCTCGGAAAGGTATTCGTACGGCAGCCGGTAGCCCGCCTCGAAGATGACCGAACGGAAGCCCTTGGTCTTGATGGAGTCGAGGTCGTGCCGGATGGTCTTGATGTCCATAGGCCCTTCCCAGCCCCAGATGACGTGGCTTGCGAACTCGGACGGAGTATTCGGGAAGTTAGCCTCGGCTTCGGAAAGAGAAATGCGGTGAACGCCTTCCCATGAGTGCGTTCCGGCAACGGCAACTGCTGCCCCGGAGAGCAGCAGCGCCAATGAGAGTATAGGACGTATATGTCTCATCATCAATAATTTTATTCCTCAGAGAAGATGGCTCCCTTGCTTGAGTAGTCCTTGCTGTAGAACTGCACGGCGTTGTCGTTCAGGCGAGGATAGCTGTTGTCGAGCAGTCTGATGAGCTCGGCTCCGGCGAGCACTACCGGGCCGTATCCGTGAGCCGCATACGGGCTGACAGGGCGATAATAGTAGAATGCCGGGTCAAATGCCATGCCGGTGCCGACGCAGGTGCCGTTGACCTTGCCTTCCTCGTCGATCATCGTGGAGACGGCGTTCCACGCCAGGCAGGTCTCCGGGCCGTAGGTGAGAGGGTTGAGCCAGCCCTCGTTGATGCCGTGCGCGAAGCAGTAGGCGTAGATGGCGGTGGCGGAAGTCTCAAGGTAGGAATCGTTGCGGTCGAGAAGCTGATGCCAGAACCCCTCTCCGCTCTGGAGGGCTGCAAGCCCTTCGGCATGCTGTCTGAAGAGGTCGAGAATCTTGCTCCTGCCCGGATAGTTATCCGGAAGCACGTCGAGGACTTCGCTCATGGTGAGGATGGCCCATCCGTTGGCGCGTCCCCAGTGGTATGCCGGGTGCTGGTCCATGGACTCGATCCAGCCGTGGCGGAAGAGCTTCGTCTCCGGAACCCACATCTTGTCCTTGAAGAGCATGATCTGGCGTACGGCCTCATCGTAGTATTTCTTCTCTCCGGTGAGTTTGCCGTACCAGGCGAGGGCCGGGATTCCCATGAACATGTCGTCGAGCCAGACGGCGTTGGCCAGAGGCCTCATTCTCGCGAGCGTGCCGTCCTTGAGACGATATTCCTTGTTGTAGATGAAATCGATATAGTTGTCGATGAGCCCGCGGAGCTTGAGGCTCGGATCGGCGACCTGCGCTCTGATCATCGAAACGCAGACTGCGCCGGCGTCATCGAGCGCCTGAGGGTCCACCACCTGACGCATCTGTGCATCGACCTTGCCTCCGTCCTTGAGCACCTTCGTCCATTTCTTGGCCTGCTCGGAGAGGAAACTGTGGCGGTCCGTGGTGTACTTGGTGAAGGCCTTGTCGCCCGTGGTCTCCCCGGCCTTGAGCATGCCGGAGTAGGTCACGCCCCATTCGTAGCTTGCCAGACGGAATGCTCCCTTCTCGAGCGTGCCGTCCTCCTTGATTCCGATAGG
>CAVGYS010000096.1:0-5573 GCA_963633505.1 Oscillibacter sp. MSJ-31 | reverse complement strand
TTGCAGTGCTCTACCCTCTGGCCGGCGAGGTAGTTGAGCTGGTCGAGGTTCTGCTCATCGGAGCCTATCACGACCTCCCTGTTTGACTTCTCGACCTTCACGGTGGTCTCGAACATCACCCTGTCTCCCTCCTGGATGAACTGCCCCATGGAGTGCAGGTCGGCCGTGCACACTACGGATGCCGGGAAAATTCCCTTGAGATCCTTGCCCTCGGACTCGCCGAAGAGCTGCTTCCACCATTCTCCGAGGTACTGGAGCTTAGGGTTGAAGGTCACGAGAATCTCGACCTTCTTGCCAAGCTCGGTGTAGAGCAGGTTGCGGACAGCGGCATATTTCACGGCCGGATTGTCGGCCGACTTCTTGAGAAGCTCGGCCCTCTGCGCGGCAGCGCCCCTGAGCATCGCGCGGATATCGAAGCCGGCGAGCACGATAGGGAGGATTCCCACAGGGGTGAGGACGGAGTAGCGGCCCCCGACATTGTCAGGCACCACGAAAGTCTTGTAACCTTCCTGCGTGGAAAGGGTCTTGAGCGCGCCCTTGTGGGCATCCGTGACCGCAACTATGCGCTCGGCGGCCTCCTTGCGCCCGTAGGTCTTCTCGATATGGGCCTTGACTATGCGGAACGCGACGGCCGGCTCGGTGGTGGTGCCGGATTTGGAAATCACCACGCAGGCGGTGTTGCGGACGGCGGCGAGATCCATCAGTTCGGCAAGGTACTCCTCGGAAAGATTGTTGCCGGCGAAAACCACCTGAGGAGCGTCGGTCTTGCGCACGAAACTGCTGGAAAGGGCCTCGATGGCGCAACGGGCGCCAAGATAGGATCCGCCGATGCCGATGACGACCACGAGATCGACGCCCTTGGCCTTCCAGCTGTCGCGAATCTCCTCACAATCCCTCACGAGGGATTCCGGAGTGTCCATCGGGAGAGTCTTCCACCCCAGGAAATCGTTGCCTTCGCCGTTTCCGGCCTCGAGAGTGTCATAGGCGGCAAGCGCCTTCTCGACATACTTCTGATATTCCGCAGCATTGACAAAGGAGCTGCAACCTTCAACATTGACTTTTACCATAGTTATAGAATCTTAGTTTTAGTTCATCTTGATAAGCCCGCCGCAAAACTGAGAAGCACAGCTCCCGTCCGGGCAAACCGGACAAAAATAATAAATTTGCGCTGATAATCAAAGTTTTTACCGGGGAGCACCCTTTTGGAAGCCCGCGGAAAGCCTCAGAGCTGCGAGGCGAGGTAGCGCCCGATGAGAGCTATCCTCTTCTCAAGCAGGGGGATGTCCAGGCCGGAGAGGATGTCACTCGTCTTGTTGGTGTTCATCGTGATGCCGGAGGTGAACATCACGCAGGGGATCCCTGCCTCCAGAAAGCAGCGCTGGTCGCTGATCTTGCGGTAGAACAGATCCGTGAAGGCCTCGCTCCCATAGTAGTCATAGGAGAGATCTAGACGGTCCTCCCTGTTGGCATTCTCGAGCGCGAGGCGGTGCCGCTCCCCTCCGAGGGCTATCAGATAGTCCCCCCTCCCCTTGTGCACCGGCACGAGAGAGGAGCCGAGTATGTCGAGGTTGACCATTCGGGATATGGGATACTCGAAGCGGTACTTGGCAAGGAAGGCGCGAGAGCCGGACATGCTGGCGTTGTGCCCGTCGAACGCCACGAATATCAGCCCGGTACGACCTGTGCAGATAGCCGGCAGGCTGCGGGCGAGGCTGAGCAAGGCGGCCACCCCGGAAGCATTGGAATCCGCCCCCGGGTAGAAATCCCCGTCCAGAGTGCCGAGGCCGTCGAAATACGCCCCCACGACGACGTACTCCTCAAACCATCCGGGAGTGACCCCTATGACGTTGTGCCCCGTCTTGCCTCCATACTCGAAGGACTGCACGCAGGTGCGCAGCCCCTCGCTGCGGAACTGGCGGAGAAGGTAGAACGCCACGGACTGCGAACCGGGACTCCCCATCCCCCTGCCGCCGCAGAGCGAATCGGTCAGAAAACGGAGTTCAGCCGCGCAGGACGACGCTCCGCCAGAGAAGTCCCCCCTGGCCGCAGCGGGAGAAGCCGCGCGCAGCAGGAGCGGGCAGCACAGCAGGCAGGAAAGGATGAGAAATTTGAAACCCTGTTTCAATTCGGGTGCGATTATTGATTATCTTTGCAAAGTTAATGAAAAAGTCCGTTCTGACTGCAACAATACTGCTGCTTTGCGCATTTTCCGCCCTCGCCCAATACGATAAGGACGTATTCATGTGGAGAGGACGGCAGTCTTTGTCCGACGGCAAATATGCTCAGGCCATCGAGAATTTCAACATCCTCACGCATCTGGACACCACCAGCTACTGGGGATTCTTCTTCCGCGGCATAGCCAAATACAACCTCGGCGACCTGCGCGGCGCGGACAACGATTTCAGCACCTCGGTCCGCCTCAACCCCGTCTTCACCAACGGATACCACTATCTGGGCATCACCAAGAGCCGCTTCGGCGACTATGACGAGGCGTATAGGAATTTCGAAAGGGCTCTGGAGCTCCGCCCGGGGCAGAACGGCGTGTATTTCTCCAGAGGCGTGACCTCGTTTCTCGCGCAGAAGTTCCAGGATGCGGTGAGCGACTTCGACAGGTATCTCAAGAAAGAGCCGAAAGACCCCGCCGCCTACCTCAACCGCGGAGCCTCGTACCTGTATCTCAAGGACACGGTCAAGGCGCTGGACGACTACAACAGAGCCATCAGGCTCGACCGCTTCGACCCCGAGGGCTACGTCCGCCGGGCCAGGGTGAGGTCCGACAGGAAGCAGTTCAAAGAAGCGCTCTCCGACCTCGACAAGGCCATCGAGCTTGACTCCAGCAGCACCTTCGCCTACTTCAACCGCGCCCTCATCCGATACGAGCTCAAGGACTACAACAACGCGATGTCCGACCTCAACACCGTGCTCCGCCACGAACCCGGCAACGCCCTCACCCTCTACAACAGGAGTCTGATCTACGCCCAGGTCGGCTCGTACGAGGAGGCCCTGGAAGATATGGACAGGGTGATTGACATCAACCCGGACAACGTCCTCGCCCACTTCAACCGGGCGGCGATATTCATCGAGATGAGCAGGTGGAACGACGCCCTCCAGGACTACAACCGCGCCATCGAGCTCTACCCCGACTTCGCCAAGGCCTACCTCAACCGCTCCTACGTGGAGAACATGCTGGGCAGGACGCAGGAATCCAAGGCCGACTACAGGACGGCGCAGAACAAGATACGCGAGTACAAGGAGAAAAGCGGAAGCAGCGAGTTCGCCGACACGACCCGCAGATACAGTTCGCTGCTCGCGCTTGACGCGGACTTCGCCAAGAAGGACTTCAACGACGAGCTCCTCCAGCACCGCGACATCGACATACGACTCAGATCCCTGTACCGCTTCAGCCTCACGCAGGAAAGGGGCGGAAGAGAGGCGAGCCCGATAAGCAATTACGAAAACGCGCTGATAGACAGGTTCACTGACGCATCGGTGCTGCCGATGACCATAGGGAACGAGAAAAGCGAGGGGCCGAAGACCCTCATATCCGCCTCCACTGCGCAGGGATATTTCGTGAGAGGCCTCCAGGAGCTTGACAACAAGCAGTTCAACGCGGCCCTTGGCTGGTTCGACAAGGCGGTGGCCTCCGCCGGGGACGACGCCTCGAAAGACAAGTACTCCCGATATTACAAGGCCTTCTACCTGATGAACAGGGGCGTGCTCAAGGCCGAGATGACTGACTTCATCGCTTCCCTGGAAGGGAACGTGCAGACCTTGTCGATGGATACGGAGGGCGCGGCCCGGGCGAGGGTGAACAGCAGAGTGGAACGCAACTACGACTACTCCGAAGCCATCGCCGACATCAAGGCCGCCCTGGAGATATTGCCGGACATACCTTACCTCTACTTCGACCTTGGCAACCTCGAATGCCTCTCTTCGCAGTTCGTGAGCGCGATAGAGAACTACGACATGGCCATCAGGCTCTTCCCCAACATGGGGGACGCCTACTTCAACAGAGGCCTCGTGCTCATCTACCTCAAGGACAACGAGAAAGGCTGCATAGACCTATCCAGGGCCGGAGAGCTCGGGGTGGCCGACGCCTACGGCGTGATATCCAGATACTGCAAGGATGAAAACGATTAAGTTCAAGTCACTCTCCTCCGGAAGCTGCGGCAACTGCTACTTCCTCGGCATATTCGATGCCGGCGTCTGCGAATGCTCGGTGCTCATAGACGCCGGGGTCAGCACGAGAAGGCTGACCAAGGAGCTCGGACGCGACGGAGTTTCGACCGACAGCATAGCGGCCATCCTCATCACCCACGACCACATGGACCACATACGCTCGCTTGGTTCGTTCTGCAAGCATCTCGGCAAACCGGTCTGGGCCACCCGGACGCTAAGCGGCGCCCTGTCGCACAGGATGATGGCGGGAGAGCATTTCAACTCTTGCAGGCACTCCCTTGAAGAGGGCTGGAACAGCATAGTGCCGGAGAGGATAGAGGCGAAATACTTCGTCGTGCCCCACGACGCCAAGGAGACGGTGGGCTACGTAATCCGGCTGGACGGCTTCGAATTCATGATAATGACCGATGCCGGACGGGTGACCCGGGAAGCCTCCGAGCTCGCGGGAGAAGCGTCCTGCGTGGTGATAGAATCGAACTACGACCCCATGATGCTCAGCCACAGCTCATACCCGGAGCAGCTGCGCGAACGCATCCGCAACGGCAGCGGACACCTGTCCAACGAGGAATGCGCGGAGGCGGTGGCCCGCTTCGCCCACGAGGGGCTGCGCAACGTCTTCCTCTGTCACCGCAGCGAGCAGAACAACACCGCCCAGCTGGCCTACGACTGCACGCGCAGGGTTCTCGACCCGTCCGTGAGGTTGGTCGTACTGCCGAGGACGACGGCCTCCCCGATGTTCGATTTGTAATTTATTGTTCGTACATTTGTCCCTCTTATGAAAGAATTCTGGCAAATACTCAGGCGCTACGTCTCCCCCTACAAAAAGTATGTGGCGGGGTCCGTGGTGATGAACATCCTGTCCGCCATATTCAACGTATTCTCGTTCTCGCTCCTGATACCGATTCTCCAGATTCTCTTCAACGTCGGAGATCAGACATACGAGTTCATCCCCTGGCACAGGGGGATGCCCTTCAACGAGATAACCAACAACGCCTATTACTGGATCTCCCGCTTCGTGGAGAGTTCGGGTGCGGGCCACGTGCTGCTGATGCTCTGCCTCGTGTTCTGCGGGATAGTCGTCATCAAGACGGCCTGCTACTTCGGAGCGGCGGCGGTGATGGTGCCCATCCGCACCGGAGTGGTCAAGGACATGAGGGTGCAGATCTACGACAAGATACTCTCCCTGCCCCTGGGCTTCTTCAGCCAGGAACGCAAGGGCGACATAATGGCCCGAATCAGCGGCGACGTGCAGGAAGTGGAGACCTCCATCTCCAGCACCATCGAGATGCTGATAAAGAACCCCATCCTGATCATCATCTACATGGGCGTGCTCTGCCGCATGTCGTGGGAGCTCACCCTCTTCACCGTGCTGTTCGCGCCGGCCATGATAGGGG
>CAVGYS010000095.1:0-5600 GCA_963633505.1 Oscillibacter sp. MSJ-31 | reverse complement strand
GCGCAAGTCCGCGAGCCGCGTCAGCGCTTGCCGCTCAGCAGCGAATAAATCTTGTTGCTGACGTCGCTGTTCTCCTGGGTGCCGGTGAAATCGCGGGAATGAGGACCGTAGGCAAAGAGGGGAACCATTATCGGGGTGTGCCCCTTGGAGGCGAACACGCCCTGAATCAGTCCGTCTCCGGGAACTCCTCTGGAGAGGGTCACCCCGCCGGTTTCGTGGTCTGCGCTGATGATGACCAGCGTGTGCCCGTCCTTCTCGGCGAAGCGGATGGCCGCCTCGACGGCCTTGTCGAAGTCAAGGGCCTCATCGACCATCCCCTGATAGTTGTTCTTGTGCTCCTCCTTGTCGATTCGGGCGCCTTCAATCATAAGGAAGAAGCCTTTCTTGGCGCGGGAAGACAGGAAGTCTATCGCCATCTGAGCCGTGGATGGGAGATAGTCTCCACGCTCCGGAAGAGAAACGCTGGGCGGGAAATAGGCCAGCCTGTCGCTCTTGCCGACAAGCGCCTCCTGACCCTCCGTAGAGTAGATCACGTCGAACTGAGCCTTTATCGCTTCCTGGGTTTTCAGCGGGAGGCCTTCGAACACCTTGTCGGTGCCGGCTGAGGCGAAGATAAGGTGGCTGGAGGGAAGGTCGGCCCAAATCTCAGCGGCGGCTCTGCGGTTGGCCTGATGGGCGAAAAATGCCGCCGGAGTGGCTCCGTCCAGATTGTCGGTGGAGAGCACTCCGCAGACGATCCCGAGCCCATCCAGCTTCTCCGGGAGGTTCTGGAGAGGCTGCTTCTCCGGACTCATCCCCACGTAGCCGTTGTTGGTCTTTGTTCCGGTGGCGTATGCCGTGCCGGATGCCGCCGAGTCGGTGGTGAAATTGTCGGCGGATTGTGTGCGGACATACCCGCAGGTCTTGAGGTTGGTCATCGTGAGAGAGCCTCCGTTGGCGAACATGGCTGCATTGACGGCCCCGACTCCCATTCCGTCGCCAATCAGGAGAATCACGTTGCGAACTTTCGTCTCTTTGCCATCATTCTTGAAGGACGGAGTGTAGCTGCTCTGCTGTTTGGCATAAGCCTCTCCTGCCGTTGCCTTCACCTCTTTCCCCGTCGTCTGTGCAAGCCCCGCGACAAAGATCGAAAGGGCGATAATGGATGTAATGAATCTTTTCATTGTCTGTGTGTTTTATTCTCCCTTGAACAAAGGGAAGTTGTGATTCGGAATATGCGAATCGCTCATTATCTTTTTGAGTTCCTCGACTTTCTGAGGCTCCTGCGCTGCGAGGTCCGTAGTTTCGCCCGGGTCAGTGTCGAGATTGTAGAGCTCATAGTGGTCGCCCGGCTTCTCTATGTTGAGGCGGATGAGCTTCCACGGCCCCTTGCGGGCGGCCTGGCTGCTCCTCTCCGCGAACTCGAAGTAGAGATTCTCGTGCTCCTGTTGGCCTTCGCGGCCTTCAAGAAGCGGAAGCAGGCTGATGCCGTCCATGTTCTGCTCCTCTTTCTCTCCGAGGATGCTTCTGAAGGTCGGCATCATGTCCCAGAACGAGCACATGAAGTCCGTCTGGCCGCCTTCCTTGACGTGCCCCGGCCACTGCACGATCATAGGCACCCTGATGCCTCCCTCGTAGAGGTCGCGCTTGTAGCCCCTCCACGGGCCGTTGCTGTTGAAGAAGTCCGGATCGGCGCCGCCCTCGAGATGCGGGCCGTTGTCGCTGGCGAAAATGATGATGGTGTTGTCATAGACGCCGAGTTCCTTGAGCTTCGCGACGAGCTGACCGACATAGACGTCAAGCCTGGTGACCATCGCGGCGAAGGTCGCGTGCGGATATTCCTGAGAGCAGTAGCCCCCGATTCTGAAACGCGGATGCCCCTGGTCTTCCCCCTTGTAGGGCGTTTCCGGGAAAGTTCCGCGGAACTTCGCTATGATGCTGTCCTGCGGCACTATGAGCTCCGCGTGCGGAATCGTGGTAGGATACCAGAGGAAGAAGGTTTTGCCTTCCTTGACGGAAGACTCCATGAATTTGAGGGCCTCTCCGTGTATCAGATCCGCCGAATAGCTGCCCTCCCCATAAGGAATCTCATCCACGTTGTCCGCGAGTATGACCTTGTCCCTGTTGTCCCAGAGATGGTCGGGGTAGTAGCTGTGGGCGAGCGTCTGGCAGTTGTAGCCGTAGAACCTGTCCACGCCCTGCTCGTTCGGGTCGCCGGTGGAGGCGATGGGACCGAGTCCCCATTTGCCGAAGGCTCCGGTGGTGTAGCCCGCATTCTTGAAGTCGTGGAAAATGGTCTGCGCCCCCTCCGGGAGAGGGAACTGTCCCTCCGGCGGAACTTTGAGGTTGCCGCGGATATAGGTGTGTCCGCTGTGCGTGCCCGTCACGAGGCAGGAGCGGGACGGAGCGCTCACCGTGGTGCCGGAGTAGCATTGTGTGAAACGAAGCCCGTTTCCTGCCAGGGCGTCGATGTTGGGTGTGCTGAACAGCTGCTGCCCGTAACAGCTGAGATCCCCCCAGCCGAGATCGTCGGCGAGGATGAACACCACGTTCGGCCTTGGCTGTTCTTTTGTCGTCTGCCCGCATCCCACGAGCGCGGCGCCGGCGGCCAGAGCCGCGCCGGCTTTTGTCATTCTGCTCATTATCTTGATTCAAGTATTTTACCGTTGTCCTTGGCCACGGCCTCCTTCCATTTGTCGGTGTATCCCGGTTGGGTCAATCCGGCCGGTATGCCCTTGGAATATTGAGAATGAAGGAAATTGCCCTCCGCATCCTGGGCTTTGACGTTGCCGTCGATGAACTTGACGAGCAGCAGTTCCTCCAGCTTGGTCCAGTTGGAGAATTGGGCCTGGGCCGTGTTGACGGAGTATTCCGTGAGAAGTCTTATCGCCTTGCTGCGCTTGCCCTCCTCAATCAGGGAGGTGGCCTTGCGGTCCATTTCAGGTACGGCTTCTTTCATCTGGCTGTTCTCAAACTTGTCCGCGGTCTCGCGCACCAGCGGAGCCATCTGATTGTACATCTTGTAGCAGGCGTTGGCCACTCTGTTGCACATCCAGAACTGGGACGTGGCGCTGTAGTGGAGCATGTCTCCGTTCCCTTCGCTCAGGCACTCCGGAACTTCGGTTGAGTTGACATAGACCGGAGTGAGGTATGACGTCGCGGCGTCATCGCAGCCGAACCAGATCAGCGCCCCCACCTCGTCCGGGAGATAGCCCCGAGACTGGGCGACGAACCAGAATCCGGTCTGCTGAGTGGCGATGGCTCTCTCGTTGACATAGGTCTTGCCCTCCCACTCGAAGCTCATCGGCCTCCAGCGGTACGGTAGCGCGTTGCCGCCGGCTCCGATGTCGGTTGTCATATCCATAGGGGTTCCCTCAAAATGGTCGCGCATGACGTCGGCCACGTCTTTCATCGTGATTTTTCTTGATGGCTTGATGAAGAGCGGCATCTCCCCGTTCAGCTCGTAGCCCATCGCGTATTCGAGCCAGTCGCTTGCGGGACGGGTTGTAAGAGAGCCGTCTTCGGCGGCGTAGGTGAAATTACCGTCACCGAGGATGTTGAACGCGCTCCATGCGCGGGCTTCGCAGGCCCTGGCTCCGCTGAAATCCAGTGGGTTGTAGGCGTCGCGGAAGCTGAAATCCTTGTCCTCGCCGCTGAACCAGCCCTTCTCTCTGGCGAAGCTGACGACGTCCGGAGCATAGAGGCAGTTCTCCGGGTCGTCGAGAGGGAAACGGGTGATGCGCGCCTGATTGGCGTGGGCGCAGATGTATCCGTCGGGAATGCGTCTTGCCACCCAGACTATGCCCTTGTTGTCACTTCCCTTTCCGACGAGGTCCATCACCCAGGCTTCCTTGGTGTCCGCAATGGAGAACGTCTCGCCCTCGGACGGGTAGCCGTACGTGTTGGCCAGGGAAACTATCGTCTCTATCGCCTCACGGGCCGTGCGGGCTCTCTGGAGAGTTACGTAAATCAAAGAGCCATAATCCATTATGCCGTTCGGGTCCACTTGCTCTTCGCGGCCTCCCCAGGTGGTCTCGGCGATGATGAGCTGGTGTTCGTTCATGTTGCCCATCGTCTGGTAGGTTCTTCCGATCTGGGCTATCTGTCCGAGAGGTTTCCTGGAGTCCCATTCATAGATGCTCAGCATACTCCCCGGCTTGAACTGTCCGGCAGGGGTGAAATAGAGCTCGCCGTAGAGCAGGTGCGAATCCGCAGCGTAGGATACCATGCAGGAACCGTCGGCGCTTGCTCCCGCCGTGATGATGACGTTGGTGCAGGCTTCAGAGCGGTTTGACTGTAGGAAGACGGCCAGAAGCAAGAGTGGCAGAAATTTTCTCATTTTATCTTTTCTTTATTAAATTTGCATTTTGACAAGATACAAATCTATGAAATTTTTTGGGATTATCATTTTGTCATGCCTGCCCATTTGCGCCGCAGCTCAGCAGAGTCAGACCGACCTTGAGAAGGAGGAAAAGCAGATGCGGACGGCGATAGATTCTCAGATAGAGACTTTTACCCGTACTCTGAAACTCGAGGACTGGCAGATTTTCTATCTGGATTCCATTATGACCCATGACTACTCCGCGATGAGGGATGAGCTCAAGTCTTTGAGCGAGGCCAAGGTCGGGAATGCCGATGCATACCAGATGGCCCAGGACAAGTGGGCGGAGAAGATGTATCAGGCCTTCGACAAGGTGCTTGACCGCGAACAGTGGACCAAGTATCAGAAATCCGGGGCGGGAAGGGAAAAGAAAGCTCGCGACAAACGTGCCGCAAAAATGAAATAGAGTATGAACAGAGAAGATATAGACAAAGTCCTTTCGGAGCTTTCGGAGCTCAAGTGCAGGACTCAGAAGGAAGTTGAGGAGGCGCGGGTGCGTTTCCTCGGCAAAAAAGGTGCGGTCACCGCTCTTTTCGATGAGTTCCGTGTCGTGGACAAGGACAAGAAAAAGGAGTTCGGGCGCACGCTCAACGAACTGAAGCAGGCCGCGGTCGCCAAGATCGAGCAGCTCCGCGACTCCGTATCCGACGAAGGAGCCGTCGAGGGCGGCAAGGACGACCTTTCAATGCCCGGAGATCCCTACAAGCTCGGCTCAAGGCATCCCGTGTCCATCGTAAGGCAGGAGATTGTGGACATTTTCCGCAAGTTCGGATACGATGTCGCCGAAGGGCCCGAAATCGAGGATGATTATCACGTGTTCGAGGCTCTCAACTTCCCTCCGAACCATCCGGCCCGCGATATGCAGGACACGTTCTTCGTATCCACCGGACATCCCAATCCGCTGCTGCTCCGTACCCACACCTCCAGTGTGCAGGTGAGGACGATGGAGACGCAGAAGGTTCCGATCAGGGTCGTGTGCCCGGGTCGCGTGTTCCGCAACGAAGCCATCAGCGCGCGAGCCCACTGCATCTTCCATCAGATTGAAGGTCTCTATATAGACGAGGGCGTGACGTTCGCCGATCTCAAGCAGGCCATACTCCTTTTTGCCCGGGAGATGTTCGGGCCGGAGACGCAGATCCGCATGCGTCCGTCGTACTTCCCGTTCACCGAGCCTTCGGCCGAGGTTGACGTCAGCTGCAACATCTGCCACGGCAAGGGCTGCAACATCTGCAAGGGTACC
>CAVGYS010000094.1:5348-5808 GCA_963633505.1 Oscillibacter sp. MSJ-31 | reverse complement strand
CAGATGAAAGGGCGCTTCATTTCTCTTTCCAGACTTTGAGGTATTCCTGAAGCGCCCACATCTCGTCGCGGTAGCGCGCCGCGTGGGTGAAATCCAGGTCGGCTGCGGATTTTTTCATCCTGCGGCGATCCTCCTCGATGAGCTTCTCCACCTGCTCCCGGGACATTGAGCGTATCACCGGATCCTGGAGGACTGCGGCGAGATCGGCCTGGACGTGCCCCTCGGCGAAAGCGGCCCCCGACTCGCGCAACGCGGCGTGGCCGAAGCCGACCGTGACGCGGCCCTTCCCGAGTTCGGAAGGGTTGGGGACATAGACCGGAGCATCGTAGGAGTTGGCGGCGCTGACCCTGCCCGTCGTGCCGCCGGCGAGGTTCTTCGCAAGTACGTTCTGACGCACCTGCACCTGCTTCGGGACGATGTGATGCAATTCGTTGTATTCCACCTGCTTCCTGCGGCGGCG
>CAVGYS010000094.1:3716-5338 GCA_963633505.1 Oscillibacter sp. MSJ-31 | reverse complement strand
CGACGGGGTCACGGAGTCGGCATACATTATCACGAGGCCGTTGACGTTGCGGGCGGCGCGGCCCGCCGTCTGGGTCAGAGCCCTTCCCGTGCGGAGGAACCCCTCCTTGTCCGCGTCAAGTATGGCCACGAGCGACACCGACGGGATGTCCAGACCCTCGCGGAGCAGGTTCACCCCGACCAGCACGTCGAAGAGGCCCATCTTGAAGTCCTCTATGATTTCCACCCTCTCGGCCGTGTCCACGTCGGAATGTATATAGCGCACGCGGATCCCAATCTTGCGCAGATATTCGTCCAGCTCTTCGGCCATCCTCTTGGTGAGGGTGGTGACAAGGGTGCGTTCATCGTTTTCCGCACGCTTGCGTATCTCATCGACGAGGTCGTCCACCTGGTTTTTGGTAGGCCTCACCTCTATCGGAGGGTCGAGCAGTCCCGTCGGCCTCACGACCTGCTCCACCACGAGGCCTCCGGATTTCTCCAGCTCGTAGTCCGCCGGGGTCGCGCTCACGTAGACCTTCTGCCCGGTGATGGCCTCGAACTCCTCGAACTTGAGCGGGCGGTTGTCGGATGCCGCCGGGAGACGGAAGCCGTAGTCTATCAGGACCGATTTGCGGGAATGGTCTCCGCCGTACATCGCCCTGACCTGGGGGAGGGTGACGTGGCTCTCGTCGATGAAGGTGACGAAGTCCTTGGGGAAATAGTCGATCAGGCAGAACGGTCTCTGCCCCTCATGGCGACCGTCGAAGTATCTGGAATAGTTCTCGATACCCGGACAGTAGCCCATCTCCTTTATCATCTCGAGGTCGTATTCCACCCTCTGTTTGAGGCGTTTGGCTTCAAGCTCGCGCCCCTGCTCCGTGAAGAGCTGCATCTGGCGGACGAGGTCGTCCTGAATCTGGGACACCGCCGCCGCGCTGCGCTCCTTGGTGGTGACGAAGTTGTTGGCCGGATAGATGCTTATCTCGTCAACGTCCTCGACATGCGCCCCGGTCACCGGGTCTATGAGGCTGAGGGAATCCACCTCGTCTCCGAAAAACTCGATGCGCACCGCCTCGTCGGCCCCGCTCAGATAGACGTCCACCGTGTCTCCCCTGACCCGGAAGGAGCCGCGCTTGAACTCGGCTTCGGTTCGGTTGTAGAGGCCCTCGACAAGGCGGTAGAGCAGGCCGGTCAGGCTGCGCGTCTCCCCCCTGCGGACGGTCACGGTCTGCGCGTGGAAGTCCTCCGGATTGCCGATTCCGTAGAGGCAGGAGACAGAGGATACCACTATCACGTCCCGCCGCCCCGACATCAGGGCGCTCGCGGCGCTGAGGCGCAGCTTCTCGATGCGGTCGTTGATGCTGAGGTCCTTCTCTATGTAGGTGTCGCTCGAAGGGATGTAAGCCTCCGGCTGGTAGTAGTCGTAGTAGGAGACGAAGTACTCCACGGCGTTGTCCGGGAAGAAGGACTTGAACTCGCCGTAGAGCTGCGCCGCGAGAGTCTTGTTGTGGCTGAGAATCAACGCGGGACGCTGGAGGCGCTCGATGACGTTGGCCATCGTGAACGTCTTGCCGGAGCCCGTCACGCCGAGCAAGGTCACGTCACCCACTCCGGAATCCAGCGCCGAGCAGAGCTGATTTATCG
>CAVGYS010000094.1:0-3706 GCA_963633505.1 Oscillibacter sp. MSJ-31 | reverse complement strand
GAGCTGATCTATAGCCTCCGGCTGGTCTCCGGACGGCTTGTATTCTGACTGGAGATGAAACTTCATAACGTCCGCCTACGCTACAGTATTCTCGCCAGATCGTTGCCGAACGCCAGGAACATCAGCGCGAAGAGCAGAGCCATCCCCACCACCTGCGCCGCGACGAGGAACTTCTCGCCAGGCTTGCGCCCGGTGACGATTTCATAGAAAGTGAAGAGGATATGGCCTCCGTCGAGGGCCGGAATCGGGATGAGGTTCATCACGGCAAGCATTATGGACAGCAACGCGAGGATGTTGAGGAACTGATACCAGTCCCAGCTGGACGGGAAGACCTGCCCTATGGCGATGAAGCTCCCCACCGACTTGTAGGCCCCGGTCGAAGGGCGCACCAGCAGGCCAAGATCCCTTACGTAACCGCTTATGGTGCTGCCTGTCAGCTTGATGCCGGCAGGGATCGCCTGCGCGAAGTTGTAGCGCTTCACTTCTATGGACGGCATCCCCATATAGACCCCGATGCGCCCGGCGGTATCGACCTTGACCGGCACAGAAAGCGTATCACCCGCCCTTATGAGCGTAGCCGTCACGACGCTGTCCTTCATTGAGGCGAGCACCGGCCGCGAATCCTGGAGATACTCCACCTGCGTCCCTCCTAAGGCGACGATCCTGTCTCCGCGCCGAAGTCCGGAAGATGAATTGGGTCCCTGGGCGACAGAGTCCACGACAAAAGGCACGGCAAGGTCGAACATCAGGGGAGAATTGAGCACCTCCCCTATCTTCGACTGGTCTATGTAGATGTCGAGCGTGTCCGCTCCCCGCAGAACCGTGGCCTTGCGGACGTCCCGCCGGGCGAGATCCGCTTGCAGCATCGAGAAATTCTCCGGGACGTAGTCGTCGAAGCTCAAGATCCTGTCCCCGGTGCGGAAGCCCATCTCATAGGCCAGGTCGTTGACATAGATGCGGTTGCCACTGTTGCCAAGATACGACTGCCCCCACACGGCGAGTATCAGGACATAGCCGAGGACGGCGAAAATGAAGTTGTTGAGCACGCCACCCGCCATCACCAGCAGGCGCTGCCATGCCGGATGCGAGCGGAACTCCCAGGGCTGCGGAGTCTTGCGCATCTGCTCCAGGTCCATCGACTCGTCGATCATCCCGGAAATCTTGCAATAGCCGCCGAAAGGCAGCCAACCTATGCCGAACTCGGTATCTCCCCATTTCCAGCGGGCTATGGCCCTGCCTCCGACGTCGAAGAAGAGGTAGAACTTTTCGACCCGGATTCCGAATATCCTGGCCCAGAGGAAATGCCCCGCCTCGTGGACGAGGATGAGCAGGGAAAGTGCGAGGATTACCTGCAGTGTCTTAATTAATATAACCATCGGCTATTGACGCGACTTCCTCGTTGGTCCGGAATATGTCGTCGAGTCCCGGATTTTCGACAAAATTCAGGCTCTCCAGGCAACGTTCGTTGATCTTGGAGATGTCATAAAAGCCTATCAGTCCCTTGAGATAGGCTGCCACGGCCACTTCGTTGGCCGCGTTGAGGGCGCACGGAGCGTTGCCGCCCCGGTGAATGGCCTCGTAGGCCAGCTCAAGGCAGGGGAAGCGCTTCGGGTCCGGAGCCTCGAAGGTCAGATGGCCGAGCGAGGCGAAGTCCAGCTTGCGGTTGCCGACCGTCAGCCGTGAGGGAAACCCGAGGGCGAAGCCTATCGGCTCCCGCATATCGGGACAGCCGAGCTGGGCGATCACCGCCCCGTCCACGAACTCGACCATGGAATGCACGATCGACTCCGGATGGACCACCACGCTGATGCGCTCCGCTCCGACGTCGAAGAGCCAGCGGGCCTCGATCACCTCGAAACCCTTGTTCATCATGGTGGCCGAGTCTATCGTGACCTTGGAACCCATGTTCCAGTTCGGATGCTTGAGAGCGTCAGCGGCGGTGGCCCCCGC
Organism: Oscillibacter sp. MSJ-31; assembly: GCA_963633505.1. GTDB lineage: Bacteria > Bacteroidota > Bacteroidia > Bacteroidales > UBA932 > Cryptobacteroides. The sequence goes on along the minus strand of CAVGYS010000094.1, from coordinate 1,756 downwards.
GATCCGGCCCTTGTCCCAGGTGCGGAACGGGCCTCCGGAAGCGGTCAGATGTATTTTTTCGACCTCGTTGCCCTGCGCCGCGAGCAGGCACTGGAATATCGCCGAATGCTCGGAATCCACGGGGAGAATCACACCCCCGTGAGAGCGCATGGTCTGAGTGACCAGGGCCCCGGCCGCCACGAGAGTCTCCTTGTTGGCAAGCGCCACTATCTTCCCGGCCTCAAGAGCGGCGAGCGTAGGACGCAGCCCGCTGAATCCCACCATCGCACCGACTACGATATCCACGGAAGGCATACGCACGAGGTCGCACAGGCTGTCCACGCCGGCCCATACCTTTATGCCGCGCGGCTGGAGAGCGTCCGCCACCTTGCGATATCGGGACTCGTCACAAATCACCACGTTCGCGGCGTCGAACTCTACGGCCTGACTCACAAGCAGATCCGCACTGCTCCGCGCGGAAATCAGTTCAACCTCGAAAAGATCGGGGTGCTGCCTTATGACGTCAAGCGTCTGGGTACCGATCGAGCCGGTGGAGCCAAGTATCGCGATTTTTCTTTTCAAATTGTTGTCCTTTAAAAACTTATAAACTGGGCAGGATTGAGAGGATGCCCATTGTGCCAGAGTTCGAAATGCAGACTCCCCTTGCCCGAGGCTCCGTCCTCCCCTCCCGAGAGAGCTATCGGCGTACCCGCCTTGACATCGTCACCGGGGCGCCTGAGAGCCTTGTCATTGCCGCCGTAGATGCTGAGCAGGTTGTTCTTGTGCTGTATCATCACCACGTACTGCATCTCCTCGTTCCATCCGCTGTATATCACCACTCCGTCGAGCACAGCGCTCACGACGCTGCCCGCAGGAGCGACTATGTCCACTCCGGGATGGGTGACGTTGTCGAAGCCCTCCGAAACCACCCCCTTGACCGGAGAGAAGAAGTGCATGCCCTCGGCCGGAAGGGATTTCGCGGAGGCGTTGCCCGCGCTGACCCCGAACTTCTCCTCCTTGCGCACGGTCTCGCGCAGCACGGAATCCTGTTTGGAGAGTTCCTTCACCGACTTGTCGGAGAGATATCTGAGACTGCTGCCGTCGAAGAGGCTGTCAAGGCTGAGCGTGCTCTCCCCCGCCAGCACGCGCGAGAGGTTCTCCGCATAGAGATTCCAGCGCATCACCGCGCTTTCGAGGGAATCCACCTTGATGGCGTTGGCCAGAGCGGTCCGCTTGAAGTTAGCGTCGGGATAGCCCGGGATGGAGAGACGCACGGGAGTGAAAGCCACGATGCAGTATATCAGAAGAACGGCCGCGACCACCACCGTCACGGCGAAATAGATGAAGCGGGTTCTGGTGAACAGCACGGTCCGTATGCCCTCGTGGGTTTCAGCATCCACAAGCGAAAGCCTGTAGAGCTTATGTCTGCCGTCCGGATTTTGTCGTCCCATACTTTTTATTTAATTTCGCGCCGATGAAAAGGTCAATCGGGATAGACTACGGCAAGGCCAGAGTGGGAGTCGCGGTAAGCGATCCGCTCGGCATCTTCGCATCTCCGTCCGAAACCGTTCCGACTGCAAAGATAATAGAATATCTCCAAAATTACTCCCGCACGGAGGACATCGGGGTGTTCGTGGTGGGCTATCCGCTCAATCTCAACGGAGCCCCTGCACAGTGCGCCCCGGAAGTGGACAAGTTCCTGAAAGCGCTCCGCAAGGCTTTCCCGGACACCACCATTGCCCTGGAGGACGAGAGGTTCACCTCGGTGCTCGCCCAC
>CAVGYS010000093.1:4966-5862 GCA_963633505.1 Oscillibacter sp. MSJ-31 | reverse complement strand
TCAATTGGTACGGAGACTCTCTTGACGGCACCCTGGCTAGAGTAAGAAAGCAGCAGCGCCCGATTTACGGTTATTACCTTGACCATACGGTGGACGGCATCAACGAAAGCCTGATGTTTATCGGTGCCGGACTTTCCTGCCTGATGGAACACCCTTCGCTTGCGCTCGGAGTTCTGGTTCTCTACCTTCTGCTGACCATCAACGTCAGCGTCAACGCCCACCTCAAGAGCGAGTTCCGCCTGACCTACCTCAAGCTCGGCCCTACGGAGTTCAGACTTATCGTGGTGATTGTCAACACCCTCTTCATCTTCATCAAGCCGCTCGCCGAATTTTCCCGTGACATACGGCTTTTCAACGCCGACGTTACGATGAAGAGCCTGGATTTCGTGGCCGTGGGGATGATCGTGATTCTGCTGGTGATCTATCTCGGCACCATATTCACCGATGCGCGCAATTATTCCAAGATAGACCCGATGCCAAAGCGCAAGGAAGAATAAAGGCCGTCTGGAAATATTTTCTCCAAATTTTCTTCGCCTCCGGTTCTACAAGGGGGCGAAGATTTTTTTCAGGCTCTCGATAGTCCTCTTATTCAGCTCCACATCCTCCTCTCTCGCGCCCTTCCCTTCGGTGAGTCCGCCGCAGACGTCGGCGCCAAGAAGAGGGTGGGTGCCGGCCGTTGAGAGCACTATCCGCTCCAGCTCCATAAGGCTCATCTCGCCCTGGTCCCAGTCCGTGCGGGCGTAGTCGGTGGAGAGCACGTCCAGGTCGATCGACAGATAGACGGGGAAGCCGTCGGAGGGCAGCTGCAAGGAATCGGAAAATTCCTTTATATGGAAACTGCGGCGCAGCCCGGGGAGTCTTCTTGCCTCCGCCACCCAGCTTCCACAGCTCAGGAG
>CAVGYS010000093.1:0-4840 GCA_963633505.1 Oscillibacter sp. MSJ-31 | reverse complement strand
TTTCATAATTTTTCTTTATATTTGTTCACTTTATCTTTATTGCTTGATGACATCGGATACTGCGACAACAGTTGACCCGGAAAAGGTTTATTATTCCATGGACGAGCTCACGCTCGAAACAGAGGACGGTCCGAAGACTCTCAAACTGGGGGCCTGGCTCAACGTCGACCCCGTCCGTATCCACAAGCTCATCGTAAAGGAGAAGCTGCTCCAGGTCGATACGCTGGAGGTTCTCAACCCTCTCGTGAGCAAGCTTCGCCGTGCGGATCCCGAATATTACAAGAAGTTCATGGGGCTCAGGCTCGTGATTGATTATCCCGGATTCAGCAACGGCATTCTCGCCAAAATACCCTACGAGAACGACCCTGTCGGCTTCTACAAGTGGTGGAGACGGGGAAAGCACGAAGATAAGGTCTATCTGTCGCTCGGCAACCAGATCAGGCTGTTTCAGAAAGTCGCCATGATGGATCCGAAGATGATTCTCAAAAAAGATCTGGAAGCCCTCAAATAAGTCTTAAACAAGAATTCTGATATGGACGAACAGTTGAAAAAGACTTGTCTGCACGGAGAGCATGTCGCGCTCGGTGCCAAGATGAGCCCGTTTGCCGGTTACGACATGCCTATTCAGTACAAAGGCATCATCGATGAACACAAGGCGGTGCGCGAGAACGTCGGGATGTTTGACGTCTCCCACATGGGGGAGGTCTTCATCAGCGGGGCGGATGCCAAACGTTTTGTCAATCACGTCTTCACCAACGACGTAAGCGCCCTGAGGGACGGCGGCATCCTCTACGGGATGATGCTCTACCCGGACGGCGGTACGGTCGATGACCTCCTGGTTTACAAGGAGTTCGCTCCCGACAGCTACCTTCTGGTCGTGAACGCGTCCAATATCGACAAGGACTGCGACTGGATAAGGAGGCAATCCGAAGGGTTCGATGTCAAGATAGACAACCAGTCGGAGAAATGGGGACAGATCGCCGTGCAGGGCCCGAAGGCGGAGGAGACTCTCGTCCGGGTGCTTGGACTTAAGGAGGCGACAGCTCTCGGATTCTATGAATTCTGCGATATCTGCAAGGACGGCAGCCGGCTGATACTCAGCCGCACCGGCTACACGGGGGAGGACGGGTTCGAGCTTTACTCCAGCCCCGAGCAGACGGTGGAGTTCTGGAAGAAGCTCCTCGTAGCCGGTGTACAGCCCTGCGGGCTGGGCTGCCGTGACACTCTCCGCTTCGAGGCGGGACTTCCTCTGTACGGGGACGAACTGACCCCCGAGATCAGTCCCGTAATGGCCGGCTTCAGCATGTTCTGCAAGCTGGACAAGGAGGAATTCATCGGCAAGGAGGCCCTTCTCCGCCAGAAGAGCGAGGGAGTGGGCAGGAAGCTCGTGGGAATCGAGCTTTCCGACAAGGCCGTCCCGAGGGCCGGATACCCGGTGGAGACGGAGGATGGCACCCCCATAGGAGTCGTCACGACCGGATACCATTCCATCTCGCTTGACAAGAGCATCTGTTTCGCGCTGGTTGACTCGGCGCATTCGGCTCTTGGCACGACCCTGTACGTCGCCATCCGCAAGCGCCGTTTTGCAGGCGTTGTAGTCAAAAAGAGATTTTATCAAACCAAATACAAGAAGTAATGAGCAAAATTGTTGACGGACTCCTTTACAGCGAGTCACACGAATGGGTGAAAGTGGATGGCAACGTCGCCATCATCGGCGTCTCCGACTTCGCACAGAAAGAAATGGGGGACATCACTTATGTCGATCTGCCGGATGTCGGCGACGAGTTTGGCGCGGGTGAGGATTTCGGCGCGCTCGAGAGCGTCAAGGCCTCCAGCGAACTCATTACCCCGGTATCAGGCAGCGTTACGGCCCGCAATGAGGAGCTTGAAGACAAGCCGGAGCTCATCAACGAAGACCCGTACAAGGCGTGGATCATCAAGATCGAGATGTCCGACTCCTCCGAGCTGGACTCCCTGATGAATGCCGCCGCCTACGCCAAAGCGACAGAATAAAAACTTTCCCGCTATGGCGAATTTCTGCTATTTTCCTCAGACCGAGGAAGATATACAACTGATGCTTAAGAGAATAGGGGTCTCCAGTCTTGAAGACCTCTATTCTGACGTGCCGTCCGAATTCATCTACAAGGGAGAATACGACCTGCCCTCGGCAATGAGCGAGCAGCAGGTGCGCGACTATTTCGAAGCCCTCGCCTCCAAGAATTCAAAGCTCAAGGTTTTCGTGGGGCAGGGAGCATACGACCACTACACCCCGGCCGTAATCCCGTATATCACCTCCCGTAGCGAATTCCTTACGGCATACACCCCCTACCAGTGCGAGATCTCCCAGGGCACGCTCCGCTACGTCTTCGAATGGCAGAGCATGATATGCGCCCTGACGGGGCTGGACTGCTCCAACGCTTCGATGTACGACGGGCCTACGGCCGCGGCGGAGTCGATGAGGATGTGCGTGGCCAGCACGAGGAAGCGCAACACCGTGATCGTGGCCGCGTCACTCCTGCCCAACGTCCTTGACACCATCCGGACCTATGCCAGATATTCGGGCATCAAGCTGGTGATTAGCAAGGACGTATCGAAGGACATAGCCGAGGCGAACGCCGAGCTTGCGGGCGTTATCGTCCCGGGAATCAACCGCTTCGGAATCATCGAGGATCTCGGCGGCCTCTCGGAGAGGGTACACTCTGCGGGCGGCCTGCTCGTGGAGTATTGCGACCCTTCGGCGCTCGCCGTCGTCAAGAGCCCGGCGGAATGGGGTGCGGACATTGCCGTGGGAGACGGACAGTCGCTCGGCATTCCGCTCTGCTACGGTGGCCCTTACGTTGGCTTCATGGCCTGCAAGGCCGAGCTGATGCGCAAGCTCCCGGGAAGAATCGTGGGCCAGACTGAAGACGCATCCGGCAAACGCTGCTATGTCCTGACCCTCCAGGCCAGGGAACAGCATATCCGCCGCGAAAAGGCCACTTCCAACATCTGCTCCAACGAGTCCCTGATGGCTTTGTGGTGCACGGTGTACCTCTCTCTGATGGGCCCCGAGGGGATGCGCAGGGTCAACGAACTTTCCTATGCGGGGGCTCATCGCCTCTACGAGGGGCTGCTCGAAAGCGGCAAGTTCGAGAAGGTATTTGACGGGGAGTTCCTCAAGGAATTCGTCCTCAAGCCGCTCTGCCCGGTGGACACTCTTCAGAAAGCCCTGCTGGACGCCGGATATTTCGCCGCCCTCCAGACTCAGGAAGGCTACGTGACCTTCTGTGTCACGGAAAAGCACGGCATCGAGGAAATCGACAAGATTGTTGAAATCGTAAAAGCTCTCTGAAAATGAAATACTACGACAAACTCATATTCGAGCTTTCCCGTCCGGGAAGAATAGGCTTCTCCCTCCCGGAGTCGGACCGCAAGCTCCCCTCCGATGGAAAACTGTGGAGGAAATCGGAGCTGAGGCTTCCGCAGGTCAGCGAACCGGACGTGGTCCGTCACTATACCAATCTCAGCCAGATGAATTTCGGCGTGGACACGGGCTTCTACCCGCTCGGATCCTGCACGATGAAATACAATCCCAAAATCAACGAGGAAATCCCGTCGATGCCCGGTTTCGCCGGACTGCATCCTCTTCAGCCGTCCCAGACCGTGCGCGGAGCCGAGCAGGTCATGGAGGGCATGGACAAGGCCCTCTGCGCCATCACCGGGATGAAGAAGTTCACCTTCCTGCCATGCGCCGGAGCGCACGGAGAGCTGACGGGACTGATGCTGATGAGAGAGTATCATTTCAGCCGAGGAGACTTCGCCCGCAAGAAGGTAATCGTCCCTGACAGCGCGCACGGCACCAACCCTGCCTCGGCCGCCGTCTGCGGACTGGAGATCGTGGTCGTGAAGTCCAAGGCCGACGGTCTGGTGGACGTGGAGGATCTCAAGCCGCTGCTGGGGGATGACGTCGCGGGCATAATGATGACCAACCCCAACACTCTCGGACTCTTCGAACGCGACATCAAGGAGATCGCGGAGCTCGTGCACGCCTGCGGCGGCCTGCTCTACTACGACGGGGCCAACATGAACCCGCTCCTTGGAGTCGTACGGCCGGGAGACATGGGATTCGACATCATGCACCTCAATCTCCACAAGACCTTCTCCACCCCTCACGGCGGAGGCGGCCCGGGAAGCGGCCCGGTGGGTGTGGCGGAGCGCCTGGTGAAATTCGTCGACACTCCGCGCGTGAGCGGTTTCCACGGCAATTTCGGAGTGATTCTCAGAGCGTACGCTTATATCCTGAGCCTTGGCAAGGAGCATATCAGGATGGCCGGCAAACTCGCGACCCTTGGAGCGAACTACGTCAAGGAATCGCTCAAGGACTGCTACAAGCTGCCTATCACGACGGTTTGCAAGCACGAATTCGTGTTCGACGGGCTTCTTGAGCCAAACGGGGTCAGCACCCTGGACGTGGCCAAGCGCCTGCTTGACTACGGCTTCCACGCCCCGACCATCTACTTCCCGCTGCTTTTCCATCAGGCCATCATGATAGAGCCGACGGAGACCGAGTCCAAGGAGACTCTCGACGCGTTCATCGAAGTGATGCGCAAGATAGCGGACGAGGCCAGCTCCGATCCTCAGCTTCTGCTCTCCGCGCCTCACGACACGCCTGTCGGCCGTCCGGACGAGACCCGCGCGGCCCGTCAGCCGATAGTCAGATTTGCAGCTTGAGATGAAGAAAAGTCACAAGGGACTGCTTATTCTCCTAACCCCTTTTGTCGCCGGATTCCTCCTCGGACTTCTTGTCGGGAGAGGGACCGGCGATAAAAAAGGAGAAGCCCCCCGGGAGCAGGTTCTTACG
>CAVGYS010000092.1:0-5890 GCA_963633505.1 Oscillibacter sp. MSJ-31 | reverse complement strand
CGGAGAAAGAGATAGAAGCGGCGGACTTCGTCCTGATGCAGCTCGAAACTCCGATGGAGACCGTCGAATATGCGGCCGGCAAGGCGTTCTCGGCAGGCACGAGACTCGTTCTCAACCCCGCACCTGCTGCGGCACTTTCAGACGGACTCCTTTCAAAGCTCTGGCTCATCACCCCGAACCGCACTGAAGCCCAGCTCCTCACGGGACTTCCAGTGACGAACGAGGCCGAAGCGGAGATGGCCGCCGAAGCCCTGAAGGCGAAAGGGGTTAAGAACGTGGTGATAACCATCGGCTCAAAGGGGGCGTATGTCCTCTCGGATGACTTCAGAGGCATAATCCCGGCGAATACGGTCAAGGCGGTCGATACCACGGCGGCCGGCGACACTTTCAACGGGGCGCTCTGCGTGGCGCTTTCCGAAGGCCGCAGTCTGCCGGAAGCCTGCACGTTCGCGGCGAAAGCCTCCGCAATCGCCGTGACCCGAATGGGAGCGCAGCCTTCGATACCGTTCCGCAGCGAAATCGCGGAATGACTGAAAAATCAATAAAATGTTAAAGCTATGAAACGAGTAATTGCGACAGCATTTGCAGTTGCGCTCACATTTGTTTCTCTGTTCGCGCAGAGTCAGACTCGCGGCTGTGTCCGGGATGAGTCCGGCGAGCCGCTTGCCGGGGTCTCGGTCGTCACGCAGATTGACGGGAAGACCGTCGGAGTGATGACGGACGCGAACGGCAACTTCTCGTTGGAAATTCCTAGGGGGGGGTACTGACATTCAGTAGCATAGGGTTCACTACAGTCGAACTCGCCGCATCCGGAGAAATGGATGTCGTTCTCAAGGAGGACAGAAAGCTCCTTGATGAATCGGTTGTAATCGGATACGGCACAGTCAAAAAGAAAGACCTGCTCGGATCGGTCTCCATGGTTCGCGAGCAGTCACTCCAAGACCGCACGGCCGGCGGAGTGGTGCAGTCAATGCAGGGACTCGTTTCCGGCGTGAACATCACTTCGAGCGGACAGCCTGGTTCCGCTGCGTCGATAAAAATCCGAGGCATAGGTTCATTCACCGGCAACTCGCCCCTCTTCATAGTTGACGGTTCATACGGAGGAAGCGAACTCGGACTCAATGTCGAGGACATCGAGTCGATTCAGGTTCTCAAGGATGCGTCGTCCGCAGCTATCTACGGCTCCCGCGCCGCCAGCGGAGTCGTGATCATAACGACGAAAAAGGGCAAGAGCGGCGACCTCAAGGTCAAGTTCGACGGCGGAGTGCAGGTCTATTGGCTTCCGCGTTACGACCTGATGGACGCGGCGACTTACAAGAAATACGATGATATGGCGTACGAAAACGCCATACTCTCCGGGGTGAGCGGCGTGAAGGCTCTTCAGAACCACTACGACGGAGACACCGACTGGCAGAGCGAGATGCTGCGGACGGCTCTGATTCAGAATTACAATGTTTCTCTTTCCGGCGGAAGCAAGTCCGTGAACTATTACGCTTCCGTCAATTACAAGAACGACGGCGGCGCTCTCAAATACACAGGTTTTGAGCAGGTGGGCTTCCGCGTCAACACCTCCGGGAGGAAGGGGCGCTTCGAGTACGGGGAGAATTTCTTCTTCACGAAATCGAAGACATCGAACCTTACGGGCAACCCGTGGGCGAATTTCATCGCGATGCCTCCGACGATTCCGGTTTACGATGAGACCCACAGCGGCGGATACGGTTACGGAGACCCCGACCGGGCGAACACCTACGCCCTGAATCCGGTGGCCCAGAACGAGATTCTCCACAGCGACGACGCGGCGCAGTATCTTTACGGCGACATATTCGGCAAGTTTGACATAATCAAGGACATACTCAACGCCAAAGTGAATTTCTCCTACAAGAACTATCTCGGGGAAACTTCAACTCTGCGGAAGACCGGGAACTGGACGATGGGCAGGGGAATGACGCCGCCTACATCTCCTATTCGACCGCGAAGCACGACAGGATACTTGTCGAGCCGACCCTCAATTATGCGCAGACCGTCGGACGGCACGAAATCGGAGCCGTGGCGGGCTGGTCTTTCGACAAGTTCCACGAGGAGTATCGGGGCGAGACCAAGCTCGACCCGCTTGTCATAGGTGACACATACATCACCTCGTTCAATTCTGCCACCGGCACGCAGACCTGTACGGGAAGTTACATCGAGTACGCCCTGATGTCGTATTTCGCCAGAGTGAACTACTCTTTCGACGACCGCTACCTCATCCAGCTCACCGGACGCCGGGACGGCTCCTCAAGGCTTCCGAAGAACACCCGCTGGTCGAACTTCGGCTCCGCCTCGCTCGGATGGCGCATAAGCAGGGAGAAATTCTTCAATGTCGGCTGGATTGACGACCTGAAGCTCCGCGCCAACCTCGGAACTCTCGGAAACACCAACATCGGGGCGTGGGACTACCAGTCCACCATCAACACCGCCCCTCGCGCCGTGATGTACGGAGATGAAGTCGTCATCGGGAAGACCCAGTCCAACCTCACCAACAACGACCTCGTGTGGGAGAGGAAGACCACGGCGAATGTCGGCGTGGACTTCACCGCTCTCCGGACACGGCTGACGGCTTCGGCGGAATATTACTGGTCAAAGAGTTCCGACCTGCTCCTTTCGCTCCCCGTCCTGATGACCACCGGGAACGAGGGCGGCGCTCCGACCGTGAACGCCGGCTCGCTTCAGAACACGGGAATCGAGTTCGAACTCGGCTGGCACGACAATGTCGGTGATTTTTCATACGCCGTCAATGCGAACCTTTCTACCTGCTGGAACAAGGTGCTCAGCCTCGGATATGGCAACACGGTCTATTACACGTCTTTCTCCAAGTCAGAGGTTGGAAAGCCTCTCGGGCAGTGGTATCTCTACAAGAGTCTCGGAATCTTCCAGTCTATGGATGAGGTCAGGAATCACAAGAATGCCGACGGCGTTGTCATCCAGCCCGACGCCAAGCCGGGAGACGTCATCTACGACGACTATAACGGTGACGGAATCATAAGCTCGGAAGACCGGCAGATTGTCGGCAGTCCGTGGGCGAAGCTTTATGCCGGACTGAATCTTTCCTTCGCGTGGAAGGGGCTTGATCTGAACATCTCCGGATACGGACGTTTCGGCCAGATGGTCTATAACGGAGCCCGGGCTACGGCTGCGGATTTCTCCACCAACCAGAACAATTTCAATGACTACAGGCCGTGGACGGCCACTAATCCGTCGTCCACGACCCCTCGGGCTCTTTACGGGGACACACGCAATTCCCGGGCGGATCAGGACAGATGGCTTGAGGACGGCTCGTTCTTCAGAATCAGCGACATATCCCTCGGCTACAGTCTCCCCGCGTCAGTCATTTCAAAAGTCAGGCTTGAGGCCGTGAGGTTCTCAGTGACGGCGAAGAACCTCATCACGTTCACGAAATATTCGGGGCTTGATCCGGAGTTCGCCGACAGCGGCATCTATACCATCGGTTATGACGGCTGCTCGTTCCCTAATCCGAGATCCGTGCAGTTCGCGGTTTCATTCACTTTTTAGAAACTTCTGAATTATGAAGCGATTTATAACCATAATAATGTCCGCCGCCGTCGCGCTCTGCAGCATAAGCTCCTGCGACGCCCTTGACATCCGGAACGAGAACGGCCTCTCCACAGGAATGTTCTGGAAGACACAGGATGACATAAACTCCGGCCTGAACGCAGTGTATGGAATGTTCTACCGCCAGGGGACCTGGACGCGCAACATCTACACCCAGCTCAACGGTATGGCGGACGACGGAGTCAGCTATGCCGGATGGACCGAACTCAGCGAATGGACGAAGTTCAAATATACGGACTACGATTTCAATGAGTGCAATGTCAAGATGTGGAAGGAGCATTGGACGGCGATCAACCGCGCCAATCAGGTGCTCGACCATATCGATGACACTTCAATCGCCTTTGACAGCGAGGAGAACCGTCTTGACCTGAAGGCACAGGCACTGTGGCTGCGTTCGTTCTACTACTTCTATATGGTCGCGATGTGGGACAATGTCCCTCTGATTCTGAAGACCTCTTCCGCTTCGGATCAGCCTGGAAACTCGAAGGACGACCCTGAGGCGCAGGCTGACATCGTCTTCACGCAGATTGAGACGGACTTGAACTGGGCGACAGAGCACCTTCCGCTCAAGAGAGAGAAGGAAGTCGCGCGCCCGACCAGAGGAGCGGCGTACGGACTGCTCGCGAAGGTCTATATGCAGCACGGGAAATGGCAGGAGGCGGAGAAATGTCTGAAATGGATTGTCGAAGGCGAGGGAAAGTCCATATACAGCCTTGAGCCGAAATGGGAGGACAACTTCAGCTGCAAGACCGAGAACAACTGCGAGTCGCTCTATGAAATCCAGTTCTCCCTCACGAACTATGTCGGGTTCGACCAGACTGACAACTATCTTGACGCCAATGCCCAGGTGGGCACGCAGATAGAAGTGAACCAGTCTCCGAAAGGTCAGGGGTGGAACAACGTCGAGTGCAACAGATGGGTCGTGGAGTGGTTCAAAAGGGAGAAGACCGTTGACGGGAAAAATGACCCCCGGCTGTTCTACACCTGCTGGTATGCCCAGGCCGAGACTGACTTCCCCGAGCATCCGGACCAGCTCATCTACGGCAAGACCTGGAGCGAGTACAGATATTCCGCTGCGGACAACCAGAGAGTCTTCATCAAGAAGTATTCTACGGAGGTCACTCCGCTCTATTATTGGAACGACAACAACTTCCGGTCAATCAGACTCGCCGACATCCTCCTGCTCTATGCGGAGTGTCTGAATGAAATCAACGGCGGCCCGACGCCGGACGCAGTGAAGTATATGAACGAGGTCAGAACGAGGGTCGGACTTCCGGAAATAGCGAACAGCAGCTATTATGACGGGGCTTCCATAACGTCAGACTATGCCGCATTCAAGGAGCACCTCAAGGTGGAACGCGCCCTTGAACTCGCATTCGAGTGCGTGAGGTGGATTGACCTCAAGCGCTGGGGATTCGACGAGACCGCGGTAGCCGAGATCAGGACGAGGGATGCTGACTACGACAACTTCATTCTCGGAAAGAACGAGCGTATGCCGATTCCTCAGAGCGACTGCGACAACAACCCGAACCTTTGGCAGAACCCTAATTATTAGTAACATAAATAAACCGTATTATGAAAAAGATGTTTTTATTCGCAAGTGCAGCCATCGCGCTCCTTGCAGCCTGCTCCAAGGCGGAGAATACGCCTGAAGGCTCCGGATTCGGACTTTCTCCTGTCATCAGCAATGTCGGCCCCGAGGCCGGCACGGTCGAGCTTAAGGTCACGGGGAAGGACTCCTGGACCGTCAAGTTCACCGAATGGTCAACCGAAGACACGGACTGGTGCACGACCGAGGTGACGGAAGGCGAGGGCGAGTTTGTCCTCACGTTCGCCATCGCGCAGGCCGTCTCCACCACGGACTCCCGTTCAGTGATTGTCGAGGTTTCCAACGGCGATAAGACTCTCCAGTCAAAGATTATCCAGGCTCCCGTCCAGCTCGGCAAGGGGGAGGTCCTCATAGTCGGACTTGACGGGAAAGGACGCATCTGGTCGGCTTACAACCTTTCCGGGAAGGGGACTTTCGAGACTGATGTGGAGGCGACTTCTGCGGTCTTCCAGTTCAACCGCGACAAGGCCTGGCCTTTTAACCCGTTGAAAAACGGCGGCGCATTCGGAGGAAAATCGCCTTCAGAGGACGGTATGGTCCCGGTGGAAGGATTTATGGACGCCTGCAAGGCATATTCGGAGCCGCACCGCAAATTCAATGATGACGGCACTCCGGAAGATGATGAAGACGCCTGGGATGACGCGAACGACCCTTGCCCGGAAGGATGGAGGG
>CAVGYS010000091.1:0-5914 GCA_963633505.1 Oscillibacter sp. MSJ-31 | reverse complement strand
GCAACATAGGGAGCGCGCTGCTCGTGATCGCCCTGTTCATGCTCCTCTCCGTCTTCGTCTCGATGGGCAACGGCAACGATTCCGCCCTCGCGGCGCTGTCGATATCGTTCCTGATTACGTTCATAGTCGGGATTTTCCCGTTCATCTTCGTCCGGAGAACGTCCGCCATCAGCCTCAAGGAGGGCTACGTGATCATCACCCTCTCGTGGCTGCTCTCATTCGTCTTCGGGATGCTGCCATACGCCCTGTGGGGCGGGCCGTTCACTCTCCAGAACGCCTGGTTCGAGTCGGTCAGCGGCTTCACCACCTGCGGCGCGACCATTCTGGACAACGTCGAATCCCTGCCCCGGAGTCTTCTTTTCTGGCGTTCCTCCACGCACTTCATCGGCGGACTCGGAGTCGTGGTCTTCCTGCTTCTGGTCATTCCGGAGTCCAGCCCGATGCGCATGCGGCTCACCAACATGGAGCTTACGACCCTCAGCCGTTCGGGCTATTCCACCCGTCCCAACAAGATAGTGCACATATTCGCCTACGTATATATAGCCCTGTTCGTGCTGGCGGCTATCGGCTATTCCCTGGCGGGGATGGCCCCCTTCGATGCGGTCTGCCATGCGATGAGCGTCGCAGCCACGGGTGGGTTCAGCACCAGGTCCGCGTCCATCGGGGCCTTTGACTCCCGAGCGGTGGAGGCTCTCACGATGCTGTTCATGTATCTGGCTTCCATTCACTTCGGCTTGATTTACATCTCCTTCGTGACACGCTCGCTGAAGCCTTTGGAGAATCCCGTGATAAAGTTCTACACGATCTCTATCCTGCTGACCTCGCTGATACTCTCCATCGGACTCCGGAGGACGGCCGGAGGCTGGGGGACGGCGCTCTGGCAGGGCCTTTTCAGCACGCTCTGCGTCTCCTCCACGACTGGATTCGCCATCGTGGACAACGCCTCCTGGCCGATGTGGATGATGGCCCTGATGATGCTCTCCGGAGTGGTCTGCGGCAGCGCAGGTTCGACTTCCGGCGGTGTCAAGGTGGACAGGATCCTGCTGCTCTTCAAGAGTGTGGGCCGTTATGTCAACAACATCCTCCATCCTTCCTCCGTCAACGAAGTGAGGATGGGCCGGAGGGTGCTCGGGGACTCCGAAGTGTCTCCGCACCTGCTGTATCTGTGCGTGTATGCTTTTCTCGCCCTCGTATCGGTGTTTCTCTGCCTGTGCGCGGGGGTGGATACCGAGAATTCTTTCGTGTCCACGGTGATGAGCCTCAGCAACGTGGGCCCGGGCTGCGGGGCGCTCGGCACGATGGGCTCCTTCAATTCCGTGCCTATGGCAGGGAAGATGATTTTCTCGCTCGACATGTTCCTGGGGCGTGTGGAGGTTTACCCGGTGCTGGCCGTCGTGGCGATGATTTTTGATAGGAGAAAGGGATGATGGGAGGGAATCGCGCGGAAATGCTGTACTCCCGCTTCAGGGAACGTTTCGACATGGAGCCGACCCCCTGCCAGGATGCGCTCCTGCGGGACGTGGCCTCGTTTGCTGTCTGCGATGATGCGGACATACTGGTCGTCAACGGCTATGCCGGGACAGGCAAGACCAGCGCCATGGCCGCCGTCACCGCCGCTCTCAAGGATTTCGGGGTGAAGTCCGTGCTTCTCGCTCCGACAGGGCGTGCGGCCAAGGTTCTCTCCTCCGTGAGTGGCAGGCCGGCTTTCACCATACACAAGCACATCTACCGGCAGAAGTCGGTGGGTTCCGACGGCTACGGCAGTTTCTCCCTCGCCCCCAACAAGTCCGCTCGGACGCTCTTCATAGTGGATGAGGTGTCGCTGATAGGGATAGACTCCTCCCGGCAGGGCGATTCGGCCGCGCTTTTCGGCACCGGCAACCTGCTGGAGGACCTGATCGGCTTCGTCCGTTCAGGGGACGATTGCCGCCTCGTGCTGGTTGGAGACGCCGCTCAGCTGCCTCCGGTGGGGATGGAGGACTCCCCGGCGTTGAGCCGCGAGTATATGGACGGCTTCGGGGGAGTGAAGTACTCCACTCTCACCTCCGTGGTGCGGCAGGCCCGTGAATCCGGCATACTGCGCAACGCCACCCTGCTTCGCGAGCGGATTGCGGCGGGTTTCCCGGACGAGGTATTCGATGACATTAGACTTGATCTGAGGGGGATAGACGACGTGGAGCGGGTCGGTGGAGGGGAGCTTCTCGACACCCTTTCGGACGCATATTCCCGCTACGGTGAGGACGGCACGGTCGTGCTCTGCCGCTCCAACAAGAGAGCCAACCGCTACAACGCGGGAATCCGGGGGATGGTGCAGTTCAAGGAGGATTCCCTTGTGAGGGGGGACAGGCTGATGATAGTCAAGAACTGCTACCAGTTCGTCGAGGACATCCCGGGTCTGGATTATATAGCCAACGGGGACATAGCCAAGCTCGTGAAGATTTCCGGGCACGAGGAGCGATACGGCCTGCATTTCGCCGACGCCATTCTCGACTTCCCCGACTACGACGACGCCTCCGTCCGGGCCAAGGTGTGCCTGGATACTCTCCAGTCCGAGTCGGCGACCTTGACCCGTGAGCAGCAGAACGCTCTGTATCAGGGAGTAAGCGCCGACTATGCCGAGCTTGGCACCAAGAAGAAAATCTGGCAGGCCGTGCGTGAAGACAAATATTTCAACGCCCTCCAGCTCAAATACGCCGAAGCCATCACCTGCCACAAGTCGCAGGGCGGCCAGTGGGACTGTGTCTTCGTGGACAACCCGTTCTGGCAGCCGGAGCAAAGTCTGGACGACGTCAAGTGGCTCTACACCGCCATCACCAGGGCGGTGAGGAAAGTTTATCTGGTCAATTTCAAGGACAGTTTTTTTTGAATGAATCACCCCTTCAATATGAAAAAAATCATAGCATTGCTGCTCGCCTGCCTGGCGCTCAGCCCCGCCGTTGCGGCCAAGGACTACAACACCACCCCGTCTCCGGACGGGAAGATGCTCGCATTCACGAGGGACAACGACCTCTGGGTGCGCAGCGTGGCGGATTCCGTGGAGATGAGGCTCACCTTCGACGGTTCGCCTCTGATACTCAACGGATATGCCTCGTGGGTGTACTACGAGGAGATTCTCGGGCGCGCCTCCAACTACCGGGCGTTCTGGTGGAGTCCGGATTCCAGACGGATAGGATTCTATCGTTTCGACAACAGCCGGGTGCCTATGTTCCCGATTTTCTCTCCTTTCGGCCAGAACGGTTCGCTCTCGCAGACCCGCTACCCCAAGGCCGGGCAGACCAATCCGGCGGTGAAGGTGGGGATCATCGACCTGCAGAACGGCGGGACGCTGTGGGCCGATTTCGACGAGTCGGAAGACCAGTATTTCGGCATCCCTTTCTGGGGGGCGGATTCCAGGGAGATCTACGTCTCCCGCGAGCCGCGCAGACAGAATACTCTGGACCTGTATGCCGTCAGCGTCGAGGACGGCTCGAAGCGTGAAGTTTATCATGAGGAGTATCCTACCTGGGTGAACTGGATAGACGGTATGATATTCACCGACAAGGGCTTGTATATGGCCCGGGACTTCGAGACCGGCTGGCAGCAGATTTATTTCCTCTCCTACGACGGGACGCTCAAGCGCCTGACCGACGGGGAGAACTGGGATATTGTCCTGCTCCGCCACGATGAGAAGAAGGGGGACCTGTGGTTCACCGCCAAGCGCGACTCCCGCCTGCATCCTACCCTCTACAGGCTTGACCGCAAGGGGCGCATCACGGCCCTCACGGATCCCGACTATTACGTGCGCCGCGTGCGCTTCTCGGAGGACGGCAAGACTTTCAGTGCCGACGTTTCCAACGCCCGGGAGCCGTGGAAGGGGATCGAAGGCCGCACGGACCGCTACAGCTGCAAGGTCGTGACGGACACCAGCAGCGTGGACCTGTCCTCCGTCCCGTCTCCGCAGATAGTGAAGATAGATAACGACGGCTTCGAACTCTATGGCCTGATGTCGTTGCCCGCCGGCTTCGACACTTCCCGCAAGTATCCGGTGCTGATGCAGCTCTATGGAGGCCCCGGCACCCCTTATGTCCGTGACTACTGGGCGGACAGGGATGCTTCGGATCGCTGGTGCTATGAGAACGGGATAATATACGTCGTGGTCGATCCACGCTCTTCCGGGGAGAACGGACGGCGCGGAATGGATCAGGCTTTCCGGAGGATGACCGTGATAGAGCTTCAAGACTATCTGGCTTGGGCAGGGTGGCTGAAGTCCCTCCCTTACGTGCAGGGGGACAGGATAGGAGTCGAGGGCTTCTCTTTCGGAGGTACCACCACCGCGATGCTGGTGCTGCGCCATCCCGAGTATTTCTGCTGCGGGGTCGCCGGCGGCGGGGTCTATGACTGGAACCTCTACGATTCCCACTACACAGAGCGCTTCATGGACACGCCTCAGGCCAACCCGGAGGGCTATGCCGAGGCAGGAGTCCTCAGCTGGGTTCCGAAAGTGTTCGCCCCGGACAATGAGCGCAAGCCCTCTTCAGGGGCGCTCAAGCTGACTCACGGTACGGGCGACGACAACGTGCATTTCCAGAACACTCTGCTGCTGATCGACGCTCTCCAGAAGGAGGGCTATCAGTTCGAGCTGATGATCTATCCCGACGGGATGCACGGCTATCGCGGGAGCCAGCACCTGCACGACCAGGCTTCAGACCATATTTTCTGGACCGCTCACCTGCTGGGGAAGCCTGCGGCAGAGCAGTAGCAGCCTCTTCCCGGCGACGCTGCATCCGAAGATGTGGCGTGAGGGGTCTTCTCCGACTTTCAGCTTCTCCCGCAGCGCATCGCTCCCGAGAGGGACGTTGCGTGCGCTCACTCCCGCAGCCGGGTAGAGTTCGCGCGCTTCCCTTATGCCATCCTTACTCAGCGGCAGCGCGTGTTCTATCAGGAAGGTCTTCATCATCGGGGAGTTGACGGGAGTGTCCGAAAGGTAGAGCCGTGTGGCCCTGTCGGCTTCTTCCAGAGCGAATCTCTCTCCTATGAGGTGAAAGGCCCCTGACTTGAGGAGCCCGGCGCAAGGCTCGTGAAGGTACTGCCCCGCCCGCACCGAGGCGGCGTATCCGGCCCTTGCAATCTTTTCTTCTTCCGGAGTGAAAGTGAACGCTTCCTTTGGAGAGTCAAGCTCCACGACTTTTATGGAGTATCCGTCCGCGCCCTGCGCTCTCATGACGCAGAGCAGTTCCTTTACTTCGGAGTGCAGGCTGACTATGTGGATTTCTCTCAGGGCGTTGCCGAAAACTCCAGCCAGCTCTCCAAGGTCCGCCATCGGGGAGAGTTTAAGCAGCACGAGCGAAGAATTTGCGAGTAGGGTAGGGAGCATCGGCCCTATGTCCGGGGAGCAGTCTTCGAGCTTGAACACTTTCTTCCCGCAGCTGTCCCGCCGCGCTGGGTCGGCGTAGAATATCTCGCAAGATGGAAGCTCTCTTCCCGGCCCGACCTCTTCGCAGCGCACTTCGAGGTTGTCCGCCCCGAAGCGGGCGAAATTTCTTCGGGCGGCTTCGGCTAAGACCTCTGACCTTTCGAAACTTATGACTTTTCTCGCCGACTTCGAGAGTGCGAGGCTGTCCACCCCGAGTCCGCAGGTGAGATCGCACACGACTCCGACCCCGTCGGGGAAGAACCTCTCCAGCAGGCTTCGCTTATAATCGGCGGTCTCCTGCGAGGAGCATTGCTCGAGGCTGAGTTTTGAGGGAATCTCCGCACCCTGCCAGGCGGGAATTTTCTTCCTCACTTTCTTGTCTTTCTCCCCGCCGATATCGGTCAGTATGTCCGCGAAGCTCTTTTTCATCGGCGCAAATGTAGGAATAATTGATTATTTTCTTTACTTTTGAAAATTGACATGACACATAAGAATCATTTATCAACTAATACTGACACTAAC
>CAVGYS010000090.1:4783-5928 GCA_963633505.1 Oscillibacter sp. MSJ-31 | reverse complement strand
CCCACACTCCGGCCGTGACGTTCGGCGTATAACCGATGAACCAGCCGTCGGAGTTGTCGTTCGTCGTTCCCGTCTTGCCGGCGATTTCCCCGCGCAGACCATATACGGAACGCAGACGGGAGCCGGTGCCCTCGTTGATGACTCCGCTCATCAGGTTGACCATGAGGTATGCCGTCTGTTCGGAGATGGCCTCCCGCTTCTGAGTGGTGAAGTTGCTGAGCTCCCTGCCGTCACCGTCGGTGATTCTGGTGACGTACTGCGGAGTGACGTAGGTGCCGTGGGACGGGAAGGTGTTGTAGGCCGACACCATATCGAACACGCTGACCTCCACCGGACCCACGCAGAGGGAATACACCTCGTCGATATGAGTCCTTATCCCCATCTGCCTCATCATCCTGGCGAGGGCTTCCGGGCCGAGCTCCTTCATCAGGAAAGCCGAGATGTTGTTGGAACTGTGGGCAAGCCCCCACTTGAGCGTCACCGTCTTTCCGAGCCATTCCTCCTTGTCGGTGCTCCGGGGAGTCCAGGTCGTGCCGTCGAAGAGCACGAACGTCTGCGACTGGTTGACCACCTTGTCGCAGGGACTCAGTCCCTCCTGCATCGCAAGGGTGTAGAGGAACGGCTTCACCGTGGAGCCGATCTGCCTCTTGCCCTGGCGGACGTTGTCGTATTTGAAATACCGATAGTTCGGTCCACCCACGTAGGCCTTTACGTATCCTGTCTGGGGCTCCATGGCCACGAAACCGCAGCGAAGAATCGACTTGTAGTAGCGGATGGAGTCGTCCGGGGTCATGGTGGTGTCGGCATAGCCCTTGGAGTTCCATGCGAAAACCCTCATCTTGACCGGTTTGTTGAACTGCGCGAGAATCTCCTCGTCACTCTTGCCGGCCTTGTGCTGGAGACGATAGCGGTCGCTCCAGCGGCGCGCCTGCCTCATCAAGGTCTG
Source organism: Oscillibacter sp. MSJ-31 (assembly GCA_963633505.1). Lineage (GTDB taxonomy): Bacteria > Bacteroidota > Bacteroidia > Bacteroidales > UBA932 > Cryptobacteroides. The sequence continues at coordinate 4,982 of CAVGYS010000090.1, read as the reverse complement.
CACCGTCTTGCTGTCCACGTCGTTGGCGAAGGGCTTGTTCTTCTTCCATTTCACCTCCCGATCAAAACTCTTCTGGAGATTCTTGCCAAGGTGCTCGGAGACAGCCTCTTCGGCGTACTGCTGCATTTTGGCGTTGATTGTCGTGTGGATGCGCAGCCCGTCACGGTCCAGGTCGTAGCGGGATCCGTCGGGCTTCTTG
>CAVGYS010000090.1:933-4715 GCA_963633505.1 Oscillibacter sp. MSJ-31 | reverse complement strand
GTCGTATGGATGCGCAGCCCGTCACGGTCCAGGTCGTAGCGGGATCCGTCGGGCTTCTTGTTCTTGTTGAGCCAGCCGTAGAGCGGATCCTCCTTCCAGCGGAGCGAGTCGCGGCTGAAATCCTCTGCGTACTGATATTCGGACCGGCGCGGGGCCTTGGCGGTCATGTCCCGGCGTATCATGTCTCTGAAATACGGAGCGAGACCGGCATTGTGATCCTGCACCTGATAGCTCAGGGTTATCGGAATCTGCTGTATCGAATCGCGCTGCTCCCTAGTCAGATAGCCGTTCTTCTGCATCTGGCCTATCACGAAATTGCGCCTCTCCAGCGAGCGGTCCGGGTTCAGCACCGGATTGTAGCGCGTCGGCTTGTTGACCATCCCCACGAGCAGCGCCGCCTCCTCGACTGTGAGGGAGGAAGGCTCCTTGGCGAAGAAAGTCTCGGACGCCGCCTTGACCCCGTAGGCCCCGCTCCCGAAGAAGATGGAGTTCAGATACATGTCCACGATCTCCTCCTTCGTGTAGTCGCGCTCAAGCTTGACGGCGGTGATCCACTCCTTGAGTTTGGTCCAGACCATCACCACCTTCGACCAGCCCGGCACCGGACTGTCAACCTCCTGTCTCGGGTAGAGGGTCTTGGCCAGCTGCTGGGTGATCGTGCTGCCTCCTCCCTGACTGGAGTCCCGCATGAGTATGGTCTTGAAGAACACCCTGGCCAGACCTTTCATATCTATGCCCGAATGGCGGTAGAAGCGCGCGTCCTCAGTGGCGATGGCTGCCTCTACAAGATATGGGGAAAGCTCGTCATAGCTGACGTAGGTCCTGTTCTCGACATGGAAGGTCGCAAGCACCTCGCCGTTGTCGGAAAGCACCTGGGTCGCAAGCTTGTTGTCCGGATGTTCAAGCTCTTCAAATGATGGGATTCTGGCAAACGCGCCCACCAGAAGCAGCACAAGCAGCACAAGCGCGAACGGCGCCGTGACAAGTATCCAGAACCATTTGACTATCTTCTTCCTTGTATTCTCTTTCATCGTCCGAAATATTTGTCTCAAGTTTCTACCTTGCTGCCAACGCAAAATATGTACAAAATTAGCGATTAAATTTTGAAAATTAGCGAGTTTGTTTTTTTCTTTGCAGTCTGAATCAGTAAAGAAGCAGATATGGAGGGGAATTTAGTTATCGTCGAGTCTCCGGCGAAAGCGAAAACCATACAAAAATTCTTGGGGGAAGGATTCATCGTAAAATCCAGTTTCGGACACATACGCGACCTTCAGGACAAAAAATTGAGCGTAGATGTGGAGCATGGCTTCACACCCGAATACATCATTCCGGCAGACAAGAAGAAAGTCGTCGCCGAACTGAAGAAAGCGGCTGGAGAAGCTCAGACGGTGTGGCTCGCATCCGATGAAGACCGCGAGGGAGAGGCCATCTCATGGCATCTGAGCGAGGCTCTCGGGCTGGACAAGTCCCGCACCCGGCGCATAGTCTTCCACGAAATCACCAAAGATGCAATCCTCAACGCCATCAAGACGCCACGGGACATCAACATCGACCTCGTCAACGCCCAACAGGCACGCCGGGTGCTCGACCGTCTGGTGGGATTCGAGCTCTCCCCGATCCTGTGGAGAAAAATCCAGCGGGGACTCTCCGCCGGAAGAGTCCAGTCCGTCGCGCTCAGGCTCGTGGTCGAGAGGGAAAAAGAGATAATGGCGTTCCGCAGCGCGCCCTACTACAAGGTTGACGGACTGTTCGATGCCTCCGGGGTCGCCGTCAAAGGCACGCTCGACACGAGGTTCAACTCCCTCGACGAAGCGCGTAAGTTCCTCGAGGACAGCATCGGGGCCGTTTACACCATCGGCTCCATCGACAAGAGGGAGGCGGTCCGCCGTCCTGCACCGCCTTTCACCACTTCGACCCTCCAACAGGAGGCTTCACGCAAGCTGCGTCTCCCGGTCAGCCAGACGATGAGAATCGCGCAGGCCCTCTACGAGAGGGGTCTCATCACGTATATGCGTACCGACTCCACCAACCTTTCCTCTCTCGCCCTCAACGCCTCCAAGGCCTATATCACCGCCGCCTACGGCGCACAATATTCGCACCCACGCCAGTACAAGACCCACACCAAGGGAGCGCAGGAAGCGCACGAGGCCATCCGTCCGACATACGTCGCCAACCCCGACATCGACGGCACTCCGCAGGAAAAGAAACTCTACAACCTGATCTGGAAGCGCACGCTCGCCTCTCAGATGGAGGATGCCAAAGTCCTCAACACCAACATAAAAGTCAATTCCGACAAACGCCGGGAGCAGTTCGTCATGCAGGCCGCAGAAATCCTCTTCGACGGCTTCCTCAAGCTCTACATGGAAAGCAAGGACGACGAAGCTGACGATGAGGGCAACGACACCATACTTCCTCCTCTCAACGTCGGGGACGTCATCAACATGAAAAGCCTCTCCGCGGAGAGCAAGTTCACGCAGCCTCCATACCGGTATTCCGAAGCTACGCTGGTCAAGAAACTCGAAGAGCTGGGCATCGGCAGGCCGTCCACCTACGCTCCGACCATCTCCACCCTCACCACGGGACGCGGGTACATCGCCAAGGGAGACAAGGAGGGGAAGAAGGTCGAGGTGACCAACCTGTCCCTCAAAAACGGGAAAATCTCAGAAACACCCAAGGCGGAGAGCATCGGCGCGGAGAAAGGCAAGTTGATGCCGCAGGAAATCGGAATGATAGTGAGCGACTACCTGACGGAAAACTTCCCCGACATAATGAACTACGACTTCACGGCCAACGTGGAGAAGGAGTTCGACGAGATAGCGGAGGGCAAGCGTATCTGGAATTCCGTGATCGCGAGCTTTTATGGAGATTTCCACAAAAAGGTGGAGGACACCCTGCACGACGGCCAGTACAGCCGAGTGGAGAGAGAGCTCGGCACCGACCCTTCAGACGGCAAGAAAGTAGTGGCGAAGTACGGGCAGTTCGGCCCCTATGTCCAGAAGGGCGAAGGCGAAGGGAGGCAGTGCGCCAGCCTGGCGAAAGGCCAGCTCATCGAGAACATCACCATGGAAGAAGCCCTGACTCTGTTCAAGCTGCCGCGCAAGCTGGGCGAGGTGGACGGACAGCCGGTAACGGTGTTCAAGGGGCGTTTCGGGCCATATCTCAAGTTCGGAGACAAGAACATCTCGCTGCCGCGCGGGGCCGACCCCTTCAGCATCACGCTCTCCGAGTGCGAGACCGTGATCCGGAGCGCCGCCACCCCTGCCAACTCCGTCATCAAGGAGTTCAAGGATTCAGACATCAGCATAATCAACGGACGCTACGGCCCTTACGTCAAGCATGCCGGGGCCAACTACAAGATTCCGAAAGGCAGTGATGCCGCAGCCCTCAGCGAAGAGGACTGCAAACGCATAATTGAAGAGAGAGATAAAAAATATGGCAAACTATCACATCGATGAAATAGACAGGAGAATCCTCTCCTATCTGGTAAACAACGCGAGGATGCCCTTTCTGGAAATCGCCCGCGAATGTGGCATCTCGGGGGCGGCGGTTCACCAGAGAGTCAAGAAAATGGAGAACAACGGGATCATTTCCGGTTCCCGAATGGTCATCAAGCCCGGTGCAATCGGGCTCAACGTGTGCGCGTTCATCAGCGTCTGCCTTTCCGAAGACAACAAATATCCGGATGTCGTCGCGGCGCTCAAGCACGTGCCGGAGATTGTGGAATGCCACTTCATCACCGGTCAGGCGGCCCTTTTCCTGAAGGTTTACTGCTTTGACAACGA
>CAVGYS010000090.1:0-923 GCA_963633505.1 Oscillibacter sp. MSJ-31 | reverse complement strand
CCTTATGAACGTTCTCATCAATACTATCCAGAGAATTCCCTATGTCCAGTCCACGGACACGATGATTTCGCTTGACCAGTCTTTCGAGCGCGAAATCTGGGTCAAAGACTATAAGGGCACGAGTTTCAAGACTCTTCTTGATACGAAAGAATAGCCTCTCCCAGAACCAGATCGTCGGGAGTCGTTATCTTGATGTTGAACTTCTCCCCCGCCGTCGTGCATATTCCCACCCCGTTGCGCTCCGCCACTGAAGCATCATCCGTGAAGATGGTTTCGTATGGCTTGGCGTAGGCTTCCTTGATGTCTTCGGAAAGGAAGACCTGGGGAGTCTGCACCGCCACGGTGCGGCTTCTGTCCGGAGCCGGAGCACCGGGGTCCGTCGATCTGAGAGTGTCTGTCACGGGCAGCACCGGAATGAGCGCCCGGCAATCTCCCTCCATCATGGAGAGCATCCTCCTTATCAGTTCCCCGCTGACAAAGGGGCGCACCCCGTCGTGTATCATCACCACGGCGCCGTCCGGGATTTTGGAGAGGGCGTTGCGCACTGACTGAAAACGGGTTATCCCGCCTTCCACGAGCTGCTGGGGAGAATCGAACGAGTCCTCCAGGCAGATGTCTTTCCACGTCCTGAAATGCCGCGAGGGGAGAACCACGATGACCTTTATTCCGCTCACCGCGTCCGTGAAGCGCTCGATGGTGCGCTGAAGCACGCTCTTGCCGCCGATGCGCAGAAACTGCTTGGGGACGTCTCCCCCCATGCGAGTCCCGCTTCCGCCGGCCACGAGCACAACGTAAACCTGCCTGTCCATTTTTCTCTTTCGCAATTGTTTTCGAGACAAAATTATGAAAAATACAGAACTTATTTCTTATTTTTGTACCTCTGACATAAGACGCACGAAAAATGGCATTTTTGAATCAAGAAC
>CAVGYS010000089.1:0-5949 GCA_963633505.1 Oscillibacter sp. MSJ-31 | reverse complement strand
CTATCTTTGCAAAGATTTGGCGAAAAAGTTTGTTACAAACTGAAAGTTCATTGACGCAGAATGATAAGTTACAAGGATAAACAAGCATAAAAATGCCGGATTATCCGTAATGAAATCATCGGGAAGTTACAAAGTGACAGTATCGTTTTTGTGGCAAATTGTGCGAAAATTTTGTTACTCCGTTGTTACTCGGAGGCAAAAAGAGGGGTTAAAATACCGCTTATTTAATTGAGAGATAGAAGTTTATGGCAGAGAGCAACTTTATAGACTACGTCAAGATATACTGCGCGTCGGGACACGGGGGCGCAGGCTCGGTGCACCTGCACAGGGCTAAGTACATCCCCAAGGGCGGCCCTGACGGCGGGGACGGGGGCAGGGGAGGACACGTCATCCTCAAGGCCAACCCCCAGTTCTGGACGCTCATTCACCTCAAGTACCGCAAGCACATCAAAGCCGACGACGGGGAGAAAGGCGGTTCCGCCAACCGCAGCGGCAAGAACGGAGAGGACGTCTGGCTCGACGTGCCGGTGGGCACTGTCGTGAAGGACGCGGAGAGCGGGGAAGTGCTCTTCGAGATGATGGAGCCGGGCGAGGAACGGATCCTCTGCAAGGGCGGAAGAGGGGGACTGGGCAACAGCAACTTCAAGTCCGCCACCCTCCAGACGCCGCGCTTCGCGCAACCGGGCGAAGACGGGCAGGAGGGCGTGTTCATCCTTGAACTCAAGCTTCTCGCCGACGTAGGTCTGGTGGGATTTCCCAACGCTGGCAAATCCACGCTACTCAGCACGATAACGGCGGCGAAGCCGAAAATCGCATCCTACGCTTTCACTACGCTCGAACCCAACCTCGGAATCGTGAGATACCACGACGGCCGCTCATTCGTGATGGCCGACATCCCCGGAATCATCGAGGGCGCGCACGACGGCAAAGGCATAGGCCTGAGGTTCCTGCGCCACATTGAGCGCAATTCCGTGCTCCTCTTCATGGTGAGCGTGGAAGAGGAAAACATCGCGGCGGGATACGAAACCCTGCTCAACGAGCTCAAGCTCTACAACCCCGAACTCCTCACGAAAGAACGGGTGCTGGCCGTCACCAAGTGCGACCTCATCGACAAGGAAATCGAAGCGCAGCTCCGCCCTTCGCTCCCGAAGGGAGTACCTTGCACGTTCATCTCATCCAGCACCGGAGAGGGCCTGGACAAACTCAAAGACACGTTATGGAAAGCATTACAAGCCTGACAATCTGGAATAGCCTCGAGAACGCGGACAGGGGAGTCACCCTGGCCATAAATTCCCTCCACAGCAGTTTCACCGATGCGATGTGGAGAATTTTTTCCGACAAGGAGATATGGTATCCGCTATATGCGGCGGTGATGATTTTTCTCTTCGTGAGACTCGGCTGGAAAAAGGCTCTGATAGTGACCGTTTCCTGCATTCTGACAATCGTGGCCTGCGACCAGTTCGCCAACTTCACCAAGGAATTCATCGGCAGGCTGCGCCCTTGCTGGGATTCCCTCATGGCAGGAAGAGGTCTGCACCTCCTTGAGGGAAGAGGCAACTTCCACGGATTCTACTCGGCCCACGCCGCCAACGCCATCGGCTTCGCCGTATGCTCCACGATAGGATTCACCAATGCCCGGAGAATCAACCTTCCGACCCATCTGACATACAAGTACTGCATCCTGGCGTGGGCTCTGCTGGTTGGGGTCAGCCGCATATTCGTGGGCAAGCACTTCTTCGGGGACGTGCTCACTGGATTCATCGTGGGAAGCCTTTTCGCCTGGGGGATAGCCTCCCTGACCAGATTCGCTATAAGGAGGCTGAACCTGCAACAACGTTGATCATCCTCCCTGTGACCGAGAGGGTCATAGGAAGGCGGCCCTCGATTTCTCCGTCAAGCTCCACCAGATCCGAGGAATGCTCGTTCATCGGCACCACCTGGAGCTCCCGGCACCTGCCGCTCAGCACGTATCTGGACTTGTTGAGATTGCCCCGGTAGAGCCTGGGCAGTTCTCGGACAATCTTGCCAAGGCTCAACCTGGGGATTACCGCGTAGTCCAGCAGCCCGTCATCCGTTACGGCGAGCGGAACCTGGCGCATGCCGCTCCCCGAATAGCGCCCGTTCCCGAAAGCCAGAGAATAGCAGGGGCCGTTGAATACGACCTCGCCGTCGGCCACCAGACACACGTCTATCGACTTGAAGCCGAGGATCGTATGGCGAAGAGCGTTAAGATATATCAGTTTCCCCCGCTTGCCGCTCTCCTTCTGGAGATTGACCCTCTGACATACGTGCGAATCAAATCCGACACCACCGATATTCGCCATATAGAGACGCTTCCCGCCTCCGCACTTCACTTCGATGACATCCATCCTGCTGACGACGTCTCTGCATATCAGGCCGATGGCCTCGTCTGCGTCATTCGGCACCCCGAGAGACTTGATCCAGTCGTTTCCCGAGCCTATGGGGACGACCCCGATGGTGAAGTCCTCGGTGGGGGCTCCGTTGTCAAGACACCACGCGCAGATTCCATTGAAAACTTCGTGGACGGAACCGTCTCCGCCTACGGCATATATCCTCCGGTAGCCGCTCGCGGCGGCCTCGTACGCAAGGGATGTCGCGTGCTTCTTGTAATCGGTCAGCGCCGTGACGAAAGAGACTCCCGACTGCTCCAGTCTGCGCTCGGCGGGAAGCCACTCACACATCGTTCTGCCCGACCCGGCACGAGGATTCACTATGAAATAACAGTCGGTTTTTGTTTTAGACATGCCGCAAATGTAGGAATAAATTATTACTTTTGTACCTGCTAAAAAAAGGAACATGGGGAGAATCATCGCCATAGCGAATCAGAAAGGCGGGGTGGGGAAGACCACGACCGCCATCAATCTCGCAGCATCCCTCGCAACCATGGAGAAGAAGGTGCTCATCATCGACGCCGACCCCCAGGCCAACACGACTTCCGGACTCAATTTCAATCCCGAGAGTGACGAGCACCGCACGCTCTATGAGGTGATGATCGGCAAGATAGACATCACCGACGCCTTGATACAAACGGAAATGGAATATCTCCAGATGATTCCGTCCCATATCAATCTTGTCGGGGCCGAGATTGAGCTGCTGGAGATCGAGCACCGCGAATCGGTCTTGAAATCAGCGCTCGCTCCCATCAGAGACAACTACGAATACGTCATCATAGACTGCGCCCCGTCGCTGGGATTCATCACCATCAACGCCCTTACGGCGGCCGATTCCGTGATAATCCCGGTACAGCCGGAGTTCTTCGCCCTCGAAGGTTTGGGCAAACTCCTCCAGACCATACGTCTCGTGCAGGCCGGATACAATCCGGATCTCTCGGTTGAAGGCTTTGTCGTGACGATGTTCGACGGACGTACCACACTCCACTGTCAGGCGCTCGACCAGCTCAAGGATCTCTTCGGGGACCTGGTTTTCAAAACCGTGATCCACAGGAACATCCGTCTCAGCGAGGCCCCGTCCCACGGTAAGCCTATCATCCTTCACAAAGTGAAGTGCAGCGGAACGGACGATTATAAGAGCCTTGCCCTGGAAGTGGTGAAAAATACAGAAAAAAGAGCATGAGCAAAGAGCAGAGAGGACTGGGCAAGGGATTGAGCGCGCTTCTTGGAGAAATCCCCAATGCCGACGCCCTGCGCAAGCCGGTCGGCTACGTCAACAAAGAAGTCGTAGGCGCGCGCGGGCATCAGGAGAACACGGCCGACATCCTCAGGATTCCCGTGGACATGATTGAACCGAACCCGTTTCAGCCGCGCATGTCATTCGACCAGACCGCGCTGGAGGAGCTCGCATCGTCGATCAGGACCCTCGGGCTCATACAGCCGATCACGGTCAGGAGGGTGGGCGACAAGCGCTACCAGATCATAAGCGGAGAGCGCCGCTACAAGGCCTGCCGTCTGGCCGGGATGACCACGATTCCCGCATATATCCGCGACACCAATGACCAGGGGATGCTGGAGATGGCCATCGTGGAGAACGTACAGCGGGAGAATCTCGACCCTATCGAACTGGCCCTGAGTTATCAGAGACTCATCGACGAATGCTCGCTGACGCAGGACATGCTCGCTGACAGGGTAGGGAAGAAGAGAGCGACGGTCACCAACACCATCCGGCTCCTGAAGCTTCCGGCGAAGGTGCAGCACGACATCAAGGTAGGACTGCTCAGTGCCGGACACGCCAAGGCGATTCTGGGAGTGGACGACCCCCAGCTGCAGGAGAAGCTCTGCGACCTGGTCATAAGGGACGGACTGTCAGTACGCCAGCTCGAATCCGTCGCCAGGAAAATCGTACTGGACCCTTCGTCAAACCACGCCCGCACGAGAATCAAGGAACAGGAGCTGCCCGACGAATACTACAAGGTGCTTGAGCACGTGGGCAAGTATTTCACCAACAGCATCTCTCTCAAGAGAAGCAGCAGCGGGAAAGGCATAATGACCATCCGCTTCGACTCCGACGAGGAAGTCAAGGCCTTTGTCCGGGCGCTTGAAGACAAGCAGTTCTGATGAATCCGGCAAAAGGGATAAAATTCATCGGGACGTTGGTGGCGGCATTCTTGCTGTCCTCCGCCCTCGCCTGTGCGCAGTTCAGGGACGAAGCCTTCTCGCAGCAATACAACTCCGATCCGGCCGACAAGGTGGACACTACCGACGCGCTGTTCTCCCTGAAGGAATACGCCGCGGGACTCAAGCACCAGAAACAGATCAAGATGGGCACGATGGCGATGGGGTCCGCCGTCATGATCGGAGGATGCCAGATATATAACCGCCAATACTGGAAACTCCCCATAGTCTATGGCACGATCGGCGGAAGTCTCGGCGCGGGAATATATTTCAACTCTCAGGGCCGCAAGGATGCGGCCAAATGGTGCTTCATCGGCACCGGACTCGCATACTGGGGGACGATGATGGACGGAGTGCTCAGCTACGGCCCCGCCGAATACCCGCACGCCGGCAAGGCTACGATGCTCTCGGTGCTCGTCCCCGGGCTTGGACAGATTTACAACAGAGAATACTGGAAACTCCCGCTCTATCTCGGAGCGATGGCCGCAGGGGTGCACTATTACTCGGATTTCGCCCAGAACTTCCAGCGCTTCCGCAACATCTACAAGGAAGCGACAGAACTGGGGAGCGAATATCTTGGCCCCATCACAGCCGAACAGGCCCTCTACTACCGCAACACCTACCGCCGTTACCGCGACTATGCGCTTCTTATCACGGCGGCCCTGTATCTGCTTCAGGTAATGGATGCCAACGTATTCTCGTACATGCATGATTTCGAGGTCGATGACGACCTCTCGCTCAATCTCTCACCGACGGTGATGGCCCCATCCTGCCAGCTCGCCTCGGCGGGAGGATTCGGCACCCCGGCTTTCGGGCTGAGATTGGGAATGACTTTTTGACGACGATGACAAGACCTACAAGCATACTTCTCCTTCTTGCGGGAATCCTGCTCTCCCCGATACCGATGCAGGCGCAGAACTTTTCGGATTTTTTAAAAAGGCCGAGCCGCAAGGCCCTCCAGGCGGAAAACAGCGCGCTGAAAGCCAGCCTTGACTCCCTTCAGGCCCTGGTGGACAGCCTCGAAGAAAGGAGATACCTCGAAGACAACGAACTGCGGGCCGTGATCGAAGGCAACAGCGCATCGGAAGCGGAGGACAGCATAGAATACACCACGGAAGTGAGCGACAGTCTGCTCCACCTCTGGTACAGAAACTCACTCATCGACGAGGCTCTCTCCGTATCCGAATTCAATATGGATTCCGTGCGCTTCTCCTCCAACGTCCCGGATCAGGAGATGATAGAGAGGCTGAGCGCGATGAATTCCTTCATCACCCTGCCTTTCAACGACAACGTCAAGAACTACATCATCCTCTACTCCGAGAAGATGCCGGACCGGATGAGCAGGGTGATGGGCCTGAGC
>CAVGYS010000088.1:3582-5977 GCA_963633505.1 Oscillibacter sp. MSJ-31 | reverse complement strand
GGCAGTCGTATCCTGCAAGAAAGATGAAGAGCCTCTTACTTCCATCACCTATCAGGGCGAAACCTACGCGGTTGTCCAGCTTGCGGACGGCAAGTACTGGATGGCCGAGAATCTCCGCTACGTTCCGGAGGGCGTGACCGTTTCAGATGACGTCAACAACCTCACGGGAATGTGGTATCCTGTCACCACCGACGGCACCAACATGTCTTTCGACAAGTCCGCAGTGGCCAAGGCCGGCTATCTCTACTCCGCCGACGTGGCTTTCGGAAAGAAAGTGACCGAGGACAACTTCGACACTTTCGCCAAGGTTCAGGGTATCTGCCCGGAGGGCTGGCACATTCCTGATTTCGACGACTGGTTCGGCCTCATCGGACACACCTCCAACAGCAAGGAAATCGAAGACAATGCCGAGGCCCCTTACTATGACGCCGACCTCAAGTTCGGCTCCATCGCGAAGGCCGCCGCAGACGGACTCACCTTCCCTGTGACGGGCGGAGTGACCGTCGCCAGCGTCAGCGCCGTGAAGGGCAGCATGTTCGGTGCCACAGGCAAGGCTCCCGAGAGGGTCATGAACACCGAGTACGTCCTCGGCTCTTCCGCCTACAAGAAGTTTGAGGACAAGAGCGGCAATTTCAGCAACGTCCAGTACTATTCCGTGATGACCAACCGCGCCAGCGGCACTCTCAACGTGGCTTATTCCGGCTACCGCTTCGGCTGCGCCGTCCGCTGCGTCAAGGACTAAATAAAATAAGTAAAAGATTTCTCATAAGGCCCGCCGAGTCGAACCCCGGCGGGCCTTTTTTATTGAATATTTTCCGCCCAACACTTTCAAAACAGTTTCTTAATGCCTAAATTTGGGGCGCTTATTGTGACAACAAACAAATCAACGATAACACACCAATGTCAAACAGCAAATTTTCTGTAAAGTATTGTGTCCTTCTGCCCATAGTGCTGATCGTCACAATCCTCCTTTGGGCTCTGCCTGTCAGCGCCTTCGGGATTGAGGGACTGACGGTCGTCCAGCAGAGGATGATCGCCATCTTCGTCTTCGCCGCGCTTATGTGGATGTTCGAGATCATCCCGAACTGGACCACGTCCCTGATTGTCATCGTAGTGATGCTTCTGACGGTGTCCAACAAGGGCATAAAGATTTTCTGCGACCCTTCGGCCGGTACGTTGGTGGATTACAAGAGCATAATGGCTTCGTTCGCGGATCCTGTCGTGATGCTTTTCATGGGAGGTTTCGTACTCGCCATCGTGGCTTCGAAATATGGCATGGACGCGACCATAGCCAAGTTCCTGCTCGGACTCTTCGGCAAGAAGCCTAAGGCCGTGCTGCTCGGCTTTCTTATCGTGATCAGCGTGTTCTCGATGTTCATGAGCAACACCGCCACCGCCGCGATGATGCTCGCCTTCCTCGCTCCGGTGCTCAAGTCCCTCCCGGACGGAGAGACCGGCAAGGTGGGTCTGGCGCTCTCGATTCCTATCGCCGCCAACCTCGGAGGCATCGGAACCCCTATCGGAACCCCTCCTAACGCCATCGCGCTCGGAGCTCTGGAGAACGCCGGCTACAGCATCAGCTTCGTCGAGTGGATGGTGAGGATGATTCCTTACGTGCTCGTGATGATTCTGCTCGCATGGTTCCTGCTTCAGCTGTTCTTCCCGTTCAAGTCCGACAAGATCGAACTCAAGATCGAGGCCAAGGCGCAGAAGAAGGACTGGAGGACGTACGTGGCCTGGATCACGTTCTTCCTGACCATCATCCTCTGGGTTACGGAGTCCGCCACCGGCATCAACTCCAACATCGTGGCCCTCATTCCGCTTGCGGTCTATACCTGCACCGGAGTGTTCTCCAAGGAGGAGATCAAGGAGATCAACTGGAGCGTGCTCTGGCTCGTCGCCGGAGGTTTCGCTCTCGGGACCGGTCTCAACAAGACGGGCCTCGCCTCGACCCTCATCAACGCGATTCCGTTCAGCACGATGGATGTCGTCTTCGTCATGATAGTCGCCGGCTTCATCTGCTACTTCCTCTCCAACTTCATCAGCAACTCCGCGACGGCGGCCCTGCTCGTACCTATCCTCGTGGTGGTCGGCTCGGCGATGTCCGATCCTTCCGCGGCCAACAACGCGCAGTTCACCCAGCTCGGAGGAATGTATGCGATGATACCGTTCATCGCGATGTGCGCATCTCTCGCGATGCTCTTCCCGATTTCAACTCCGCCGAACGCGATCGCGGCCTCCACGGGACTCGTGCAGACCAAGGATATGGCCAAGGTGGGCATCATCATCGGTGTCGTGGGCTTCATCCTCGGCTACCTGCTGCTCACCGTCCTCTTCCCGTTCGCTCAGGCTTAATTTGAAAATATGGATTTCAAAAGAATACTTTTGACATCAC
>CAVGYS010000088.1:0-3572 GCA_963633505.1 Oscillibacter sp. MSJ-31 | reverse complement strand
CCGCCTTCGCGCAGGGCGGCGCTCAGTTGAAGTGGTATGGCTTCGTGAGGAATTATTTTACCTACGATAGCCGTGAGAACGTGGCGGGTACAGAGGACTTCTTTACCTATCTGCCTAAGGATGAAAAGATTGTAGGCGGGGAGGATCTCAATGAGCTAAGCTCTTTTCGTTTCTCCGCCCTCACCTCGCGTCTCGGGGTGGATGTCAGCGGCTACGAGGTTGAAGGCTGGAAGGCCGGGGCCAAGATTGAGGCCGACTTCTATGCCGGAGTGTCCGGGGTCAGCGGAACGGCTCTCTTCCGTATGCGTCAGGCATACCTCACCATGGGTAAGGGCAATGTGAATCTCAAGATCGGCCAGGCCTGGCACCCTATGGCTGCCGATATGCCGGACGTGATTTCCCTCAATGCCGGGTCTCCGTTCAATCCTTTCAACCGCTCTCCTCTCGTGCTCGTGGATTACGGCTTCGGAGGCGGACTCAGCCTCAGCGCGGCGGCCATCTGGCAGATGCAGTACAATTCCGCCGGGCCGGAGGGCCAGCTTGCCAACTACATCAAATACGGCTGCACCCCGGAACTTTACCTCGCCCTCAACTACAAGGCCGGGGGATTCCTTGCCCGTGCTGGAGTGGACGTGCTCTCCATCAAGCCGCGCCGCTTCGACGAGAGCGGAGTGAAGAAAGTCAGCGACCGCATCACCACGGTGTCCCCGTATCTCTACCTACAGTACTCCGAAGGGAGCCTGATGGTCCGTGCCAAGAGCACTTTCGCGCAGGCCGGGGAGCACCTCAATCTCAATGGAGGTTACGGCGTGTCGGCCATCAATTCCGACGGCAGCCGGGAGTACGTCCCTACGCGCAATTCATCTTCTTGGCTGAGCGTGCGTTACGGAAAAAAGCTCCAGGGAGTGTTCTTTGCGGGATATGTCAAGAATTTCGGCACGGCTGAGGAACTCGCCGACGCTTCGATGCTGTATTTTAGCAAGAACAGCTTCTCCAACCTCAACAGTCTCTGGAGGTTGACTCCTACCGTGGTCTATAATCTCGGCAAGATTCAGTTCGGTCTCGAATATGAGATCACGAGCGCCCGCTATGGCAAGTTCGGCGCTTCCGACCTCAAGGCCCTCGCCACGCAGGATCTGCACTCCGTCACCAACCACCGTCTCCAGGCGATGGTGAAGTACAGCTTCTAGCAAACTTTGATTTCTCTTATGTGCCGGCAGTTCCGTAAGGACATCCTGCCGGCACTTGTCATTATGGTTTGGCATGGAGGAGGGAAGAGTCAGTTCTCCAGGGTAATCTTCACGATGCTTTCGCCGGGAGTATCGGCATCTGCCTCGCGAGGGAAATAGACGGGCATGTCCTCCTGCAGGGGCAGGATGCGGAGCTCCAGTTGCCGGCAGTCCTTGGGCAGCCGCCAGAGTCCGTACTGGAACACGCGGCCGTTATAGAAATTGTCATCCAACAATTTCCCGTCGGCATAGAGCCGGGCCACGTCACCCCTATACTCGATGTTGAGGATGCCCTCGCACTGCTGCGGCAGGTCAATGGTATAGACCGCCGCCCTGTCGAAGTCCGCGTCCGTCGGCTCTTCGGCCACCCCGTTGATGCCGATGGTGATGGTGCGGGGTGTGCCGGCCTCCTTGAGTTTGCGGAAGGCAAGCGGCAGGATGTCTCCGCTTTGAGGTCCTTCGTCCAGGAACAGCCTTCCTGCCGTCTCGGAATCCACCAGGTAGATGTTCTTATAGACCGGCTTCGTGAGCCCGAGCGCCTTGAGGTTCCGCAGCACCTTGCCATCGACATCCATCGTAGTGGGGATGCCCTTGATCTGCTCCAGGTAGATTTTCCCGTTGCGGCGGGCTATCAGCTGCGCCGTGGCATAGCGGATGCCGTCGATGTTGACGGGGAAGATGCAGGAGGCTCCCTCAGGTATGCTTAGCTTCGGCAATTTCACGCCGCAGGCTTCCAGTTCTTGGCGGAGAGGGAGCGCAGGCGCTCGTAGTTGTTGACGAAGATGAAGGCTGAACCGTCCTTCTCCCGGTACGACCAGCGCAGATGGCTGTCGTCTCCCTGCGGAATGTCCTGTGCACATGGATAGATCGCATCCATCGGAGCCAGCAGCTCCCCGTAGTCCTGCATGAAGAGGTGGAGCTTGCGCAGGAGGTAATAGTGCGGATTCTTCTGGCCGAACTCGTTGAGCGGAGCCTGGAAGTCGTAGGTCTTCACCGGCAGGTCGTTCCAGTTTGTCTCAGGCGTCTTTTGTGTCTCGTTCAGGTACGTCAGCTTGCCGTCGGGGTTCGTGCCGCCGTGGTACATATAGTAGCCGAGCAGATTGCTTCCGCTGCCTAACTTCACGACAGCCATGGCATAGGCGTCTTCGGGATAGAGATAGACGCGGCGGTGGTAGCTGGTCATCATGCCGCCGCCAAGTTCACAGGTGAAGTAAGGATATGCTCCCTGCCCCTGCTCGTCCTTCTTGTCGTCGTAATGGAGTTGCTCGCTGGCAATGGCTTCCGAGGCGCGGTGGCTGCGGAAATTGAAAGCCTTGTAATAAGTGCCGGTGGCTTCGATGGTGTCACGGTCCCAGAAACCGTCGGCATAGTCGCCGAAGAGGGGAATCATCTCGCCGTATGGCACAGGCGACTTCAGCGCCGGCCAACCCGTGCGGGTGTAGAAGGGCAACTCGAAGCCAATCTCCTTGGCGATGCGCTTGAGGGCGAGCAGATAGCTGCCCTCGCCGCCATACTCGTTGTCAAACTGTGCGGCGACAACCGGGCCGCCGTCCTTCCACAGCAGGCCCTGTGCCTGTGTGAAGATCTGCCGGTAGATCCGTTCCACGTATTTCAGAAAGGCTGGGTCTTCGCTCCTGGACTTGCAGCCCTTCGTGAAAACCCAGTCGGGGATGCCGCCATTGCGCGCCTCGCCGTGGCAGAACGGCCCCACTCGCAGCACCACGGGCAGCCCCTCGGACTTGCAGATTTCCAGAAACTTCCGCAGGTCGCGCTGTCCGCTCCAGTCGTATTGCCCCTCCACTTCCTCGATGTGGTTCCAGAATACGTAGCAGGCAATCATCGTGATGCCGCCTTCCTTCATCTTCCGTACCTCCTGCTCCCACTCTTGGGCGGGGATGCGGGAGTAGTGCACCTCGCCCATTGCGGGGATGACGCGCTTGCCGTCCATCATCAGGCTGCACTCGTCCCAGGTTACGGCCGGTACGTCGCCCAATGCCGGTCTTGGATTGTCATGCACCCGTTCGAATGTCTGTCCATTGGTCTGTGCCTGCACGGTCAGAGACATCAGAGCCAGCAGTGCAGGGAGAAATCTTTTTGTCATGGTTATCGGTTTTATATTTCGTCTGGAGCTAAAATACGAAAAAATAATTTATTCATTATATTCCCATTTTTGACACCTGAATGTTGAGAGATCGCGCCCCCAGACCGCTGAGTTGGCGATTTGGGGGCTTTTTGACTTTTCAAGTATGTAATGTAATGGTGGCTGTGGTGCCGCTTGCTCCCTGTCACCTCCGGCGGGACTCAGTCGCTGACGCTCCTTCGGCCCTCCCATTGTCTACTTCG
>CAVGYS010000087.1:0-6088 GCA_963633505.1 Oscillibacter sp. MSJ-31 | reverse complement strand
GACTGCAAGATCGTAAGGCGCAAAGGCCGTCTTTACGTGATTTGCAAGAAGAACCCCAAGTTCAAGATGCGCCAGGGATAGTAATCAGTAATCAAATTAAGTAAAGTATAATTATGGCAAGAATAGCCGGTGTTGATTTACCAAACAACAAACACGGAGAGATAGGCTTGACCTATATCTTCGGAATCGGACGCCCTTCAGCCAAGAAGATCCTCGAGAAGTGTGGCATCGATCCTGCAATCAAGGTCGGAGATTGGAACGACGAGCAGATCGCCAAGATCCGTGCCGAGATCAATGCGGAATACAAGATTGAAGGTGAGCTCCGTTCTTCCGTCCAGATGGACATCAAACGTCTTATGGATATCGGTTGCTATCGCGGAATCCGTCATCGTCTCGGACTTCCGGTTCGCGGCCAGAGCACCAAGAACAACGCCCGCACCCGCAAGGGCCGCAAGAAGACCGTTGCGAACAAGAAGAAGGCGACGAAGTAATAATTGATGAATTATGGCAAAGAAAACTACAACATCCAAGAGAGTTGTCAAGGTTGAAGCTTATGGCGAGGCCCATATTTCATCAACCTTCAACAACGTAATTGTCTCTCTCACCAATTCCCAGGGTCAGGTGATCAGCTGGGGTTCAGCCGGAAAATGCGGCTTCAGAGGCTCCAAGAAGAACACTCCGTACGCAGCTCAGATGGCTGCCGAGGACGCTTCCAAGACTGCGTTCGATGCAGGTCTTCGCAGAGTCAAGTGCTATGTCAAGGGTCCGGGAGCCGGTCGTGAGTCCGCAATCCGTACCATCAACAATGCCGGTATCGTCGTCACCGAGATCGTTGACGTGACTCCGATGCCGCACAATGGATGCAGACCGAAAGGCCGTCGTAAAGTTTAATTTTTAAAGTAAGACTAGTATGGCAAGATATACAGGTCCAAGCACCAAGATCGCCCGTAAATTCGGTGAACCTATCTATGGTTCAGACAAATATTTCGAGAAGAGAAACTTCCCTCCGGGACAGCACGGACTCGCCGCCAAGCGCAAGAAGCAGAAGGACTACTCCATGCAGCTCAGGGAGAAGCAGAAGGTGAAGTACATGTACGGCATTCTCGAACGCCAGTTCCACAACACCTACAACAAGGCTTCCCGTATGGCTGGACAGAAGGGTGAGAACCTCCTCTTCCTTCTTGAATCCCGTCTCGACAACGTGGTTTATCGTCTCGGCATAGCTCCTACCCGTGCGGCTGCACGTCAGCTCGTGTCACACCATCACATCACCCTCAACGGAGTGGTTTCCAGCATTCCGTCCGCTCAGGTGAAGCCGGGTGACATGGTTGCTGTGCGCGAGAGGTCCAAGAGCCTTGAGGTTATCCAGAACAGCGTGGCGTCTGTCACCAAGTATTCTTGGCTCGATTTCGACACCAAGACGCTGTGCGGAAAGTTCTTGAACGTTCCTACCAGAGAAGAGATCCCTGAGAGCATCAACGAGCAGCTGATTGTCGACCTCTACTCCAAGTAACATTTAACACCAGAACAATATGGCAATCTTAGCATTTCAGAAACCTGACAAGGTCATCATGCTCGAAAGCACCGACACCGTCGGCCGTTTCGAATTCCGCCCTCTTGAGCCGGGATACGGTCAGACGATCGGCAATGCTCTTCGTCGCATCCTGCTCGCCTCTTTGGAAGGTTTTGCTGTAAGTCAGATCAAGATTTCCGGTGTCGACCAGGAGTTCGCGACCATTACGGGCGTCATTGAGGGTATGCAGGACATCATCCTCAACCTCAAGCAGGTCCGTTTCCGCCGCATGGTCGAGACCGTTGATTCTGAGACGGCAAACATCGTCATCAGCGGGAAGCAGGAGTTCACGGCAGAAGATATCTCAAAGGGATTGTCTTCCTTTATGGTGTTGAATCCGGAATTGCATATCTGCTCCCTCGAGCCGTCCGTAAAGCTCGAAATCTCCCTCACCGTCACAAAGGGCAGGGGATTCGTGCCGGCGGAGGAGCTCAGAGACGAGAACACGCCGATCGGAGCCATTCCGATTGACGCCATCTATACTCCGATCCGCAAGGTCAACTGGAGCGTGGAGAACTATCGTGTGGAGCAGAAGACAGACTACGAGAAGCTCAACCTCGAGATCGTCACGGATGGTTCCATTTCCCCGAATACAGCGCTTCATGAAGCCGCGAACATCCTCATCTATCACTTCCGTCTTTTCACCGATGAAAAGAGGATGTCTTTGGAGAACGCCGTGGAGCCGGATACCAAGGAGCTTGACGAAGAGTCTCTCCGCATGAGGCATCTGCTGCTCACGAAACTCTCCGATGTAGGATTGTCGGTACGTGCGTTCAACTGCCTCAAGGCGGCTGATATCGACTCTTTCGCCGACCTGGTTTCCTACTCCCGTCCGGAGTTGATGAAGTTCCGCAATTTCGGGCGCAAGTCCCTCAACGAAATCGATCTTCTGGTTGAGAAGATGAAGTTGTCTTTCGGAATGGACGTCACAAAATATAATATCGAACCAAAGAAAAAGAAAATCGAAAGATGAGACACAATAAAGCTATAAATCATCTTGGACGCAAGAGCGGTCACCGCAAGGCTCTCCTTTCCAATATGGCTACTTCTCTCATCCTCCACAAGAGGATCACGACCACAGTCGCCAAGGCGAAAGCTCTCAAGAGCTACGTTGAGCCGCTTATCACCAAGTCCAAGGACGATACGACTCACAACCGCCGTATCGTGTTCAGCTACCTTAAGTCCAAGGAGGCCGTGACCGAGCTTTTCCGCAACGTTGCACCTAAGGTCGCCAATCGTCCGGGCGGATACACCCGCGTACTTCACGTAGGTTTCCGTCAGGGTGATGCCGCCGAGATGGCTCTTATCGAGCTGGTTGACTTCAACGAGGCAGCTCTCGCCTCTGTGGAGAAGGCCGCC
Organism: Oscillibacter sp. MSJ-31; assembly: GCA_963633505.1. Taxonomy (GTDB): domain Bacteria; phylum Bacteroidota; class Bacteroidia; order Bacteroidales; family UBA932; genus Cryptobacteroides. The sequence continues at coordinate 3,156 of CAVGYS010000087.1, read as the reverse complement.
AAGAAGACCACTCGCCGCAGCCGCGCCAAGAAGGCCGAGACGGCGGAAGCTCCGCAGGCCGAGGCTCCAAAGGCTGAAGCACCGCAGGAAGAACAGCCTAAGGCTGAATAAATCATAGAAAAGAGGACGGCAATCAGGCCGCCCTCTTTCTGTATATGTTCCGGGGATTTATAGCCCCGAAGCGAACACTCGGCTGAAATCCGGGAAGGATTTCCCTACACAGGCCTCGTCATCGATGATGACGGGGCCTGATGCGGCTATGGAGGCCACTTTGAGGGCCATGGCCATGCGGTGGTCGTGATGGGAGCTGTATTCTCCTCCCTTGAGCAGCCGTCCGTTGAGCAGGCGGGAAGTGAGGGATTCTCCGCAGATGAACATGTCATCCCCCTCCGTCCTCGCCTCCACTCCCATCTTGTCAAGCATCTCCAGGATGGAGGCGGCCCGGTCCGATTCTTTCGCAGAGAGTCTTCCCACGCCGCTTATCCGGCTCTCGCCGGCGCAGAACGAGGCGAGAACCGCTACGATGGGGAAGAGATCCGGAGAGTTGTTCAGGTCTTTCTCGATCGCCTCAAGGGGAGCCTTGCGGACACAGACGCTGTCGTCCTCCGTTTGGGAGATCACCGCCCCGGCATCCACCAGAATGTCGATGATGCCGAGATCCGCCTGAAGGCTTCGCGTGTCAAGCCCTCGCACTTCCGCCGAGCCGTAGATGGCTCCGGCCACCAGGAAGTTTGCAGCTGCGCTCCAGTCTCCTTCAATGGCGAAGTCTGACGCGTGATAGCGCTGAGCTCCTTTTATCTTGAATCTGATTCCCGTGCAGGAGGACCAGTCTTCGGCTTCAAGCATCTGGGCGTCACCCTCCATCTCGCTTCTGGTCTTGATGCCGAAGTGCCGCAGGACGTCGAGGGTGATATACATATACGGGATGCTTTTCGGTTCGTTGACATACAGTTCCGAGTCCGAATCGCACAGGGGCAGGGCCATCAGCAGGCCGGAGACCAGCTGCGAGCCTCCGCCACCGGGAACCTCGGCCGTGCCGGGGACAAGGTTTCCCTTGACTTCAAGCGGGACATAGAGCTCGCGCTCGCTTTTCTCCCCGCAGTTGGAGAGAAGCACCCCGTAGGCTGCCATTATGCTTGCCGCATCGCCAAGCGGTCTGCGGAGAAGCGTGCCGTGACCATCCACTTTGAACTTCCCCTTGCCTGCCGCAGCCATCACCGGGATGAGCAGACGCGTGAGAAGCCCCGATTCGCCGCTGTTGACGCAATCCGTTTCGAGGCTGCCTGCGAGCGCGCCCGTGCCGACGATCGTCAGGACGTCATTGTCCTTGCGGATGTCCGCGCCTATCTGTCTTGCGGCTTCGATTGCCGCATCAGTGTCTCCGCACGGGCTGTATCCGCTCAGATGGGAGGTCCCCCGGGCGAGCGATGCTGCGATTATCGCCCGTTGTGCAAAACTTTTTGATGCCGGAATCTTGAGTTCCCTGGCGTGGTAGCCGCCGAACGAGCCGTAAACGGCCTGCCGCATCTGCTCTGTGGCCCATTGTCCCGGGGCGGTGGCATCTTCCTCTCCCAGAGAGGCATAGCTGAACGGAGCACCCCGCTTCAGGCACTCGATCCGGCTGCTCTTGCCGATTTCTCCCATTCCGAACGCGATGAGCCTCCCTTCGAGCGAGGGGACGTCTTCGAGGACTATGGAGTAAAGGGCTTCGATACGGGCCGAGTCTTCCGGAGCGTTGCATTGCAGGGCGAGTTTGGCGATGTCGGCCCCGTAGCGGAAGCAGCGTGCCAGAGCTTTCTGAAGTATCTCGTCGTCAGGGGTTTCCGTGAAGTTGTGGTAGGAGCGGATGATTTCCGTGCCGTTGCGGAGGCAGAGTTTCTGGAATTCCTTGCTCATCGATGAGGGGGCTTCTATTTCAAGGTCCGCATAGCGCGCTCCGGCTTCGATGGCAATTCGGAGCATTCTTTCGGCGGCGGCTTCTCCGACTTCGTTTATCCGGCAGGTCGCGACGAGCGGAGTGTCCGAGTTGCCGAACAGGTCTTCAATCTGTTCTTTCGTGAGTTCGCAGCGGTCAAGTCTGATTTCCGCCATCTCGATCTGAGGTGAGGCGAGGATTTCGACTATCTGCTCGTATGTCTTGTTCTGGATGCTAGTGCAGATCATGTATGTCTTTGATTATAACCTTGCCGATTTTCTTTATCAGCACAAAGTGGATGATGCTGTTTTCGGCTTTTTTGTCTTTGCGCATGGCCTCTTCAAGTTCCGCTTCGGGGCAGGGGAGTTCCGTCGGGAGGCCGCAGGACAGGAAGTCGCCCTTCAACTTTTCGCTCAAGCCCTTGTCTGCCAGGCCGAGCTTCTCCGAGAGCCTCGCGGCCTGGATGATCCCGATTGACACGGCTTCTCCGTGCGTGAGGGGGTCGGCTGCGCCGTGTGTGCGCTGATGCCATTCGATGGCGTGCGCGTACGTGTGGCCGAGGTTGAGCAGGCGGCGCGGTCCCTCTTCGAAGGGGTCTTTGTCCACTATCTTGCGCTTCACCTCCGCTGCGGCCCTGACGAGCGGGTCGAGTGCCTTGAAATCCACTACTTCGCCACAGAGGGCCCTTACGGCTTTCTCGTAGTTGCCCTTGTCTTCTATGATGAAGGTTTTCAGGAGTTCGGCCGCTCCGGAGCGGAGTTCGCGGGGAGGCAGCGTCTTTAAGGTTTCCGGGTATATTCTCGTGTCGGCGGGGAAGCGGATGACACCCAGCATGTTTTTGTATGAGTCGAGGTTTACGCCTGTCTTGCCGCCTATCCCGGCATCTACCTGGCTGAGCAGGGTGGTGGGGTAGTTGACGTACCTTACTCCACGCTTGTAGATGCTCGCCGCGAAACCGGCCATGTCCGTCGTGACTCCGCCTCCGACGGCATAGATGATGGCATTGCGGTCGGCGCCTTGCGAGAGAAGCCAGCGGCAGATGTCAAGCACGCTGTCCATCGTCTTGTGCTCCTCGTCCGCTGTTATCGGCAGCGCCGGCCGGCCTTCGGAAAGCTTCAGGGCGAAGTCGGCGACGTTGCGGTCATATACCACGAAGATGTTGTCGTTCATTATTGAAACAATTCCTTTCTTTTCTTACACGGCCTCCCCGGCCATTTTCATCTTTGTCATCGGTCACGTAG
>CAVGYS010000086.1:3708-6114 GCA_963633505.1 Oscillibacter sp. MSJ-31 | reverse complement strand
CGTCATCACTGAGGAGACGGGGACGCTTGACGCTCCGGAGGCCGAGCTGGTCGCGGCGTACAAGTCGAAGACCATAATAAGATGGAACGCCGTCAATGAGGCCGACTCCTACGAGTACTCCGTCGGGGACTTCAGCGGAAAGACCTCCAAGACGAGCGTGGAAATCAACGGGCTTGAGGCCTCGACGTCATATGTCTTCAGAATCAAGGCCCTCTCGGACGACAAGAATCTGAACGAGTCTGCCGAAGCCGAACTGATGTTCACTACACGTCCGGAGAGCGAGGACATACCCCAGATAATAATGGCTCACGTCGAGACCGGCGCGGACTATTCGACGTACAACGTCTATGCGGTGGCGGATTTCCGCTATCTGCATTTCGCCGTTCCGACCACCTACTTCAGCGCGATGGGCGACAATGAACTGCGCGACTACTACCTTGCGGCCTTCATCAAGTCGATAGAGGAGGCGGGGATGGATGTCAGCACCTACATAAGCCAGTACGCCGGCTGCGGGACTTCAAGCTACACGGAGACTCCGCTCTATTCGGAGATGTCCTACAGCATCGTGGCTTTCGGAGTGAACACCGACGGCCAGGCGACCACTCCGCTCTGCAGGTTCGAGACCAAGACCCTTGCGGACGACACCGCGCCGATTCCCGACACCGTCGGAGAGCCGTGGTTCACGCAGTCCCTCTTTCTCGCGGAGTTCGGAGTCTATAACCCCTCCAACTGCCTCTGGGTGAAATGGAAAGGGGAGGATGTCACGACAATCAGGACGATGCTGACCTCCACCCGCTCGTTCAAGACCTATTTCGATTCGTCCTCGGAGCTTTTCCGTGAATATGTGAAAGTCAAGGGCAGCGAGTACGGCGCTGACGTCACCAAAAACATAAATTCCGAAAAGGGACTGACCACGAGGTACTCGCTGAACTCGGCCACGTCCTACACGCTCGGTACGCTTGCCGTGAACGCGGACAACGACACCACTTTCGTGGTCAGCTCGATGGCGACCAAGGCTTCGGAGAAGTATTACGACTGGGCGGGAGTACTGCTCGGGACGGACGAGTCCAAACCGGCGTCTTCCTCCCTCACAGGGCAGTTCGTGTTCATGTACGACAAGGACGAAGACCCGCTCACCTTCCATCTCGCGGGTCTGCGCTACTATTTCTGCAGACAGGACGAGCTGAGCGGCATCGCGATTGAAGACGCCGCGAAGATTGTGGCCGCGAAGGGTACGGACCTCACCCGGGCCAACATCGACCTTATGAACCTCACGGGTTCGTTCTCCCTGAGCTTCGGGGTTGACGGCTTTCCGCTCGCCCCCGAAACGGGCTATGCGCTTCTGGCGACCTTCACCGAGCGCAACGGCGACAGCCTGACCCGATTCGCCTTCGGCAAGACGGCGGCGTCATCCGGAACGGCCGCGACCAGGGCCGTCTATGGCGAACCTGCGGCGCGGATTGAACTCGAACGTCCTGTGGTCATTGAGAGTTTCGCTCCTGAAATCCTGAGATGAAACCCTTATATGCCCCCGTATATGACACTGGGTGCGCAGAGGATGCGCGGGGCTTCAAAAGAAGAAATGAGTCAAGAAGTTAGAATGTAATGAGAAAAATAAGACATATTATTGCGTTGACAGTCCTGCTGTTCCCGGCCGTGGCGGCCCTGGCCCAGCAGAAGATCAGCGTCAGCGGGCGGGTCGTCGACAAGGACGGGATGCCTGTCATCAGCGCAGGCGTGTTCGTGAAGGGCACGACCAACGGCACGGTCACCGACTTTGACGGAAACTACACCCTCACGCTCGTACCCGTCGATGCGGTTCTGACCGCCACGAACCTCGGCTATGCGGAGAGCGAACTTCCGGTGAACGGACGCTCCGTCGTGGATTTCGTCCTCCAGGACGAGTCGGTGGTGCTTGACGATGTAATTGTCGTGGCCTACGGAACGGCGAAGAAGGAGTCGTTCACAGGTTCGGCGAGCGTCGTGAAAGGAGAAGAACTGGGCAAGCGTCCGGTCGGCAACCTCACCAAGTCCTTCGAGGGCACGGTGGCCGGAGTGCAGGTGACCTCCGGGGGCGGACAGCCGGGCGAGGGCGCGTCCATAATGGTGCGCGGCATTGGCTCGGTGAACGCCTCATCGACGCCTCTCTATGTCGTCGATGGCGTGCCTTACGACGGGGCGATAAGCTCCATCAACCCCGCCGACATCGAGACTATGACCGTGCTCAAGGACGCTTCGGCGGGTGCGCTCTACGGAGCGAGGGGCGCGAACGGAGTCATAGTCATAACCACGAAGAAGGGAAGCGCCGACAGGGTGAACATCAGCTACAAGGGCAACTTCGGAATCGCCACCCGCGCGCTTCCGCGCTACGACCTCGTGGGGATGAGCGACTACGTGGAGCTGACC
>CAVGYS010000086.1:0-3680 GCA_963633505.1 Oscillibacter sp. MSJ-31 | reverse complement strand
CCTGGGAGTCCCTCTACAACTCGGTGCGCTACGCCGACACCGGGGCTATGGACAGCGAGAGCGCCTCCGCCTACGCCTCGTCGCATCTCGCCGAGACAATAGGAGGACTGAAGAATCCGGAATACTACAATCCGTACAAGAACTACACCTGGGACACGCTCATCGACCGGTCCACGGGCAAGGTCAAGTCTGACGCGCAGGCCGCGTGGAACGAGAACTGGATGGACGAAATCAGCAACAACAAGGCTTTCCGCACGGAGCACATCCTTTCAGTGAGCGGCGGCACGGAGAAGACGAGCTACCTCTACTCTATGGGCTACTACAAGGAGAACGGCACGCTCCAGAACACCGACTTCGACCGTTTCACCGGCAGGATAAGCGGCGACGTGCAGGCTACGGACTGGTTCAAGATAGGGATGAGCGCGAACCTCGCGCATTCCGTATCGAATTTCCAGGACGCGAGCGGCTCTTCGACGTCGAACGTCTGGTACACGGCGCAGTTTATGGCTCCGGTCTATCCCGTATATCTCAAGGATATGGACGGAAACAACGTCCTGGACGGGAACGGGAATCTCCAGTACGAATACGGCTCGGCGGATGACAACGGCTACGCCAACCGTGTCACCGCGCAGGGTTTCAACTCCAAGGCTGAACTCTACAACAACAAGGCGTACTACAAGCGCAACTCCGTGTCCGCGAGGACTTTCGCGAAGTTCGGGACGACGCGCGAGACCTCTCCGCTCTACGGGCTGAACCTCACGGTGAACTTCGGACTCGACTTCACCGACTACGGCAGGACCGGGGTGAACGACAAATATCACGGAAACGCCAAGAACCAGGGCGGCTCCGTCTCCAAAATCAACACGAGGACGCTCAGCTACACCCTGAACGAGCTGCTCACCTGGAAGAGGGAGTTCGGAGACCACTCTCTCGACCTCCTCGCCGGACACGAATACTACCGCTACAACTACAACTACGCTGCGGCGGCGAAGAGCGGGATAGTGGCGGGCATCGACGAACTCGGCTCGGCGGTGACGACCATCACCAACACCTCCTACTCTCTCGACTACGCAATCGAGTCCGTACTTGCCCGCGTGAACTACGGCTATGCGGACAAATACTACTTCGACGCATCCTGGCGAACGGACGGTTCGTCGCGTTTCTACAAGGACAACCGCTGGGGCAACTTCTGGTCCGTGGGTGCTTCGTGGAGGGTCACGAACGAGGAGTTTATGGCCGTTACGTCCTCCTGGCTGAACAATCTCACGGCCAAGATTTCCTACGGCGTGCAGGGCAACGACAACCTCGGCTCCTACTACGCCTGGCAGGGGCTTTTCAGCTACGGCTGGCCTAACGGGACCCGCCCGGGGGCAACGGCGACATCGATTGAGAACCGTCTCGTGACCTGGGAGAAGAACGGCAACCTGAACACCGGAATCGAGGCGAGCCTTTTCGGAGGGCGGCTGACCACGACCATAGAGTACTACAACCGCCACACCCGGGATATGCTCCTGAACAACCCGCTCGCCATCTCCTCCGGCTTCTCCGGCTACGACGACAATGTCGGCGCGATGGTGAACAACGGTTTCGAGGCCTCCTTCCGTGGAGTCATCTTCGAGAGGGAGAACTTCCACTGGGACGCGACGGCGATGGTTTCGCTCAACAGGAACAAGGTCACGGCTCTCACCTCCTCCCAGAACATTATAAATTACGGGAATATGGTGATAGAGGTCGGCAGACCGATATACACTTTTTATATGTCCAAGTCGGCGGGAGTGTCTCCGGAGACGGGAAAACAGCTCTACTACGCCTATTACCGCTACGCCGTGGATGAAAGCGGGGCTACGACCACCGAGAAATGCGACGAGTATGTGACCGACAACGTGGGCCTCGCCTCGCTGAGCAAATACTACTACGGCAGCCGTCAGGCCCTGTTCTCCGGAAGTTTCGCGTCGAACTTCGTCATATTCAAGAACTTCGACTTCTCGTTCCTGACCACGTATTCCGTAGGAGGGAAGATTCTCGACAGCCTTTACGACGGGGCGATGAACGTGACTTACGCCGGAAACAACTGGCATCGCAACAAACTGCGCAGGTGGAGGAAGCCGGGCGACATAACCGACGTCCCTATGGTCGAGATCGGAGGCAGCTACAGCACGGTGGGGGAGTCCCTGATCGACGCATCCTACTTCGCCATCAAGAACATCACTCTCGGCTACACCATTCCGAACTCCATTACGGAGCGGGCGAAGATCAAGTCGTTCAGGCTGTTCTTCACCGCCGACAACCTCGCGCTGTTCAGCCATCTCGACGGGATGGACCCGCAGTACAACTTCGCCGGGACGGTGTCATACACCTATTCTCCTTCAAGGGTTTTCGCCCTCGGTCTTGACATAAACTTTTAGGAGGCCATTGAGATGAAGAAAAAGTTAATGATGATATTGTCAGCGGCGGTCTGCGCCGCATCCTGCAACCTGGAGTTCGAGCCTACGGACTCCGGTTCGGGCAACGACCTGCTCAAGAACGCCTCCACGGCGGTTTCGATAGTGGACGGCATCTACAGCACGATGTGGACGGCCGGATGGTCAACCGGCGGGAACAGCCACCAGTGCTTCGGAATCGCGGCGTACAACCTCGCGCTTGAGGCTATGGGCGACGATTTCATAATGAAGGGCCCGGGCAACGGATGGTTCTGGTACGACCACTGCTACAACATAAAGGCCTATTACAGCTCCGACTCCTTCCGCTCCTACGACGTGTGGAACGCCAACTACACCTGGATTTCCAACGCCAATTACATCCTCTCCGCGCAGGAGACGATGGCGGGCTCCGAGGCTGACATCGCCTATGTCCTCGGCAGCGCCTACGCCATAAGGGGACTGTCCTATTTCAACCTCGCCAACTGGTACGCCCGTCCGCCGTACAGCGCGCTTCAGAACAAGTACCGCTGGAACGACCCGGGAGTGCCGGTCTACACCAAGCCTACCTACAAGGACTTTGTGGGCGGCCCGCGAGAGAAGCTGGAGACCGTGTTCAAGCAGATTGACGGCGACCTTGACAAGGCTCTGGAACTGCTCGAAAAGGGCGACGGCTCGGCCCTCAAAGGGAACAAGTCCCACATAACCCTGAACGTGGCCCTCGGAATCAAGACCCGCGTGGCTCTCGCGGAGGGGGACTGGGAGACCGCTCTGAAGGCGGCCGAGCGCATCATCGAGTCGGGGGAATACACGATAGGAGGGGAGACCGAACTTATGGGCGGGATGAACTCCATCTCGGCGGCCAACGTGATGTGGGGCGCGGGAATCGAGAACACCGAACAGGCCGGAGGCTACGCCGGCTTCTTCACGCATATGGACAACACCGACGGAGCATACGCCCAGTCCGCCCCGAAACTCGTCAGCTCCACGCTTTACAAGCAGATGCGCGGCAACGACATCCGTCTGAAATGGTGGAATCCGGACGACAAGGAGACCCCGTACATCTCCGACAAGTTCCATTTCTCGAACGTGGCGGCCTGGCTCGGCGACTACATCTATATGAGGGTGGAGGAAATCTATTTCGACGCTGCGGAGGCGGCTCTGAGGCTCGGGGACGGCGACAAGGCGGTGAAGTATCTCAACGCGGTGATGCAGAAACGTTCGGCGGGCTACGACGCTTCGTCCAGATCCGGTCTCTCGCTC
>CAVGYS010000085.1:0-6139 GCA_963633505.1 Oscillibacter sp. MSJ-31 | reverse complement strand
ACCTAAAACATCGTCAGTGACAACTCCCTCGGTGCTTCGCCCATTCAGCCACAAAATCCCCGTAGGCGGCATCTGCCCTCGCAGCCACGGCCGTCCTTAGATAAAAAATCCCGCTGCATCCGGGTTATAGCATAATCTGGACAAAGCGCTATCACCTATCCAAGGAACCCCTGCTCCGGGTGCCTCTGCGGTATATTCGGTTTCCGAGTTATAGCGGGTCGCGGACGCTAATTCTCTGGCCTACTGAATCCTGAGCCGGGCAGCCAGCTTGGCATCTTGTCGTCGTTGGCGTAGGCCTCGATGAGGGAGTGGGTGAGATTCCACTGGTCCATCACGCCTGACATGTCCCAGTCCTCCCTCCATTCGTCTTTCGGATGATGGTACGGGGGCTTGTAGTGACTCTTATGGTCGGCAGGATCAATCCAGTCCTGCCCGCCGCATACGAACACTCCCGGCACGCCGGCGCGCAGCATATTGAAAAGGTCAGTGCGGAAAAATATCCCTCTGGTGTCCGGGATTATGATGTCCGCCCTGCGTCCCTGCGCCGCCGCAAGCCTTGATACGGTGGTATCGACACTCGAGAGCCCTCCGGCATACACCTCCACGTTCCTTGCTTTCCCCAGAGGCGCGCCCCCGTCTATGTTGACGGCTGCGGCGGTCTTTGCAATCGGCATGACCGGATGCTTCGCATACCACTCCGAGCCGAGCAGCCCGTCCTCCTCCGAGGTGAGAGCCGCGAATATCACGGTCCTGCGGAATTTCGTCCCGTCGGCAAGGAATCTGCGGATATGGGTGAGCATGCCCGCCACGCCGGAAGCGTTGTCTCCGGCACCGTTGTAGATGGAATCCCCGTCCACCGGCTCTCCTATCCCGAGATGGTCCCAATGGGCCATCACGACCACGCTCTCATCCTTGAGGTCGCTTCCCGGAATCATCCCTATCACGTTGTGGGAGATGCCGGTCCTGGCGGTGACCTCAAGCGTCGCACTCATCCTCGCATTGAGCGGAACTGCCTTGAAGTCAGGCAGGCGCGCACTCTCGACAGTGGAGTCGAAGTCAACTCCGGACGAAGCGAATATCCGCCGGACAGCGTCTTCCGCAATCCATCCGCAAAGCCCAAGGGCGTCTCGGTTCCCCTTGTCATCAACGAGGGAGATCTCCTCTTTGCCGTGCGAACTTCGTATCCCGGAGAACTTGTAGGCCGAGGTCTTCGGCATATGAATCACGAGGCATCCCGCCGCGCCGCGCTTGAAGGCCTCCTGGAATTTGCAGTCGGCCCTACCATAATAGGTCATGTTGCTGCCGCCGAAAATCGTGCTGTCATATACTCCCGGATCGTTCTCAAGCACGAGCAGGACCTTGCCCTTGACGTCAACACCACGGAAGTCGTCCCAACTGTACTCCGGGGCCGTGATGCCGTAGCCGGCGAAGACAAGCTCCGTGTTCTTGAATTCTACCTTGTCCGTGTTGCGCAGGGTCCATGGGACTATCTCTTCCGGAGCCTTTACCGTGACATCGCCCTTCTTGCCTTTGACAGTGAGGCTTCCGCCATGCAGCGCCGTGCTTGTCTTTATTTCCTTGACATCCTGGAAATATCCGCCCGGAGCCATCTGGAGGCCGAGGGTGACATACTGGTCGCGGATATACTCTATGGTCTTGGTCTCGTATGGCGTGAGAGGCTTTCTGCCGCCGAAGTCATCGGCGCTTATCACCTTCAGCTGATGCTTGAAATACTCGAAGTCCGACAGTCCGCTCAAGTCCTGGGCATGCGCGCACATACTCCCAAGAGCGAGTAGCGCCAGCAGGGGAAAGAATGATTTTCTTATCATTTTACTCTGTGGCGAAAGGCAGTTTTACGACAATCTTCTTGATGGGTGCTGGTTTTCCGTTAGGGTCGAGCAGCGGCTGATGCGCGTCTGACGGGAAAAGGATGACATACTTGCCCGGGGTGAGGACTACAGGGCGCGGATTTGACGAGGACTTGTAATTCTCGACGTCCTTCTCGTCGGTGTATGGCCTGGTGCAGTCCTGAAGTTCTTCCGGTTTGCAGACGTTGACAAGCTCCACGCCCTCGACCACGTAGAAAAGGTCTATCTTCTTATGATGGTCCTCCCACTGCATGACACTGCGGGTAGAATCAATCTGGACGTTGGCGAAAGTCTTGTCAGTGAGTTCATAGCGTCCCGCCGGCAAGGTCATCGTCGCCGGGTCGGAGAGGAACTTGAACGCCGCGTCCCACTCGGCCTTGTTGAGCTTGTACTGCCGTGCATATACGTCCATGTCAACGGTAGCGTTTTCGGCATTCCACAGATATGCCTTCGGTGAGCACGAACTGAGCGCCAGCACCATCAAAAGAGGGAAGATTTTTTTCATTGTTGTCATTGTTTTCTTCAAAATTAAGAAGAAAAATGCTACTTTGTACCCAAATATGCCACATATGAGAAGAATAATGCCGCTAATGTTGCTTCTTCTGTCTTTCGCGGCCCACGCGCAGCAGAAGAGCATGTCGAAGACCATCGCCGACTGTTTTCTGGACCGTTTCCCGGATCCTGCCGTCATCCACAATGTCGGGAAGACCAACATAGTCGATTGGCAGGCGGGATATGACATGTTCGCTCTGGAACACGTTTGGAAGTGGACCGGGGATGATAGATGCTTCAATTACATAAGGAAATATGCCGACACCTGCATCGATGCGGATGGAAACGTGCCGCAGTTCACCCCTACCGCGCTGGACCATTTCATCGCGGGATATGTTTTTCTGCTAATGTATGAGCAGACCGGTGAAGAACGCTACGCTCAGGCGGCGGGGCACGTGAGAGATGGGTTTGACGGCTATCCCCGGACGGCCGAAGATATGTTCATACATGGCCTGAATATGCCTCAGGTATGGGTGGACGGCGTATTCATGGGACAGATATTCCTGGCCCGCTACGCGAAGACCATGAATCGACCGGAGTACTATGCGGAGGTCGTGCGCCAGATCCGGGGCGTGTCCAGACTGTGCGGAACTCCTCAAGGGCTCATGGTTCACGCATGGGCGGAAAAGGGCAAAGGCAGATGGCCGGGAGACGGCAAGTCGCCGGAGGTGTGGAGCGAGGGCCTTGGCTGGATTGCCGTCCTGCTTGCCGACATATTCGACTGGATTCCGGAGGACACTGAAGGTTATGATGACCTGGTGAAAATCACCGTGAATCTTTGCAATGGCCTCAAGGGATGCCAGGACAGCCGCAGCGGGCTTTGGTCGCAGGTCGTGGACAAGCCGTATGCCGAGGGAAACTGGAATGAGACGTCCGGCTCGGCGATGTTCACCTATTTTCTTCAGCGTTGCATGGACAGGGGTCTTGTCCCGGCGGGGGAGTTCAAGGACGTGGTGGACCGGGCCTATGACGGTCTCTTGTCCAAGGCGGTGAAGAACACAGACGGATTCTACAATTTGACAGATTGCAGCAGCATAGGCACGAAGCGCAGCTATCAAGAATATGTGAGCCAGGCTCACGAGATCAGCACGTTCGCCGCGCTGGGCTCGTATATGCTGGGGACGGGGATGGTGGAGTGGCGCAGAGCGCATCCGCTCGACAGCCCCTTGCATGATTTCTATTGCACGGATTACAGCGGAGGTCACGTCCTCCACATCAGAGATGGACAGGAGATATGGCGGCACGATGCTCCGCTTTCCAATGACCTGTGGGCCCTCGACAACGGGAATCTCCTGTTCACGACCGGCAACGGGGTGCTCGAAATCGATCCGCAGGGCGATACGGTATTCCGCTATAGTTCAGAGAGTAAGATATTCGCTTGCCAAAGACTGAAAAACGGCAACACTTTCATCGGGGAGTGTTCTGAGGGAAGGCTGCTGGAAGTGACGCCGAAAGGGAAGATCCTGAAGGAACTCAAGATTGTCCCCGAAGGGCAGATGGCCGGTGACGGCTACATCCGCAACGCGCGCAGGCTCGACAACGGCCACTACCTCGTGTCGCATTATTCCGGGAAGAAAGTGATTGAATACGACGCTCGCGGGCGTATCGTGTGGCAGGTGGATATCCCTGGAGGAGCGCATTCCTCCGCCAGGCTCAAAAACGGACATACCATCGTGGCTTCCGCAGACAAGGACAGGAATCCCAAGTTGACGGAGTTTGACAGGGAAGGGAATGAAGTATGGAGTCTTTCCAATGCCGACCTTCCCGGGGAGCCCCTCAAGTTCTGCTCCGGATTCCAGTATGTCCCCGAGAGCGATTCGTTCATATTGACGAATTGGCAGGGCCACAGAATTGCCCGGAAGGGCCCTCATATCCTGCATGTGAGCAGAGACAAGAAAATACTGGAATCATTCGGGGACAACCCCGCTTACGTGACCGTTTCGTCGATCTTCGTCCCTGGTCATAGGGGCTACGCTCATTAGCCGTCCCCGGACTTGGGAGCTGTTTTGAAACGTTATTTTTCGAAGAATGAAAAGTGTACCCTTCCGTACACTTTTTCTTTTTTGAACCTGGGATGGTCCCTAAAGGAGTGTTCGTCCCCGTGCTCCAGGATGAAGTAGTTGCCCTCGTGGAGGATGTCGCAGGAGAGAACCTTTTCCGGGATGTTTTCCAAGGATTCGAGGGCGTATGGAGGGTCGGCGAAAATGATGTCGAATTTCTCTCGGCAGATCGGGAGGAAATCGAACACGTTGGCGTGCACGGACTTGACTGCGTCCAGACCGAGCCTCGAGGCTTCGCGGCGGATGAATGCGGCATTGTCCCTGTTCATCTCGACGCTGCATACAAGGGCCGCGCCTCTTGATGCGAACTCGAAGCCGATAGCCCCCGTCCCTCCGAACAGGTCGAGAACCTTGAGCCCCTCGAACTCGTATTCGTTGTCCAGGACGTTGAACAATCCTTCCTTGGCGTAATCCGTCGTCGGGCGTGCGCTATAGCCTGCCGGCGGAGTGATCACCCGCCCCTTGAGCCTTCCTCCTATTATTCTCATATTCTGACCACGGCCTTGAAATATCTGTAAAGCGACATCTCTTCATCCGCGTTGAGCTCGCAGGTCCAGCAGATAGTGGACATCTCCGGGTTGATCTGAAGGGATTTGACGGCGAGGAAGACGTAATATTCCGCCGTGGTGAAGTTCTGCACGTCGTAGCTGTTGGCGAGCAGCAGGGTCTTGCCTTGGGCGATGGCAAGATAGAGCCGGGAATCCCTGATGCTGCAAAGTATCTTGTTGTATTCCGGACAGCTCCCGAGCCTGCTCAAGAGCCCTTGCATCTCCTGTCCGGAAACGGAACTGTCCTCATCCATATCATAGATGAGGACAGCTTCGTATTCGGGTATCTCTACATATCGCACTTCCGCGTCTTCCCTTATCGAAGCCACGTCCTCAAGCGCCTGATGGGCTGAAGCGGGACGGAAAAAGGCGGAAGGTACGAGAGTGAACACTATTCCCAGTTGCCTGCGTTGTTGTTAGGTGCGGTGATGGAACCGACCTGAAGACCCTGATACTTGTTCTGGGCCTCGCACTCCGCGTCAAGATTGATGCGCAGCTGGTTGTCCATGCCTGCGAGCAGCTGCTTGTAAGGCATCTTGGCCTCGAAGAGAGGGACAGGAACTCCGGAAACGGTCTTTACGATGGACTCCATCTGCACCGGCTTGCCGCCTGAGAACGGAATGGTCTTGAGGGAGTCGATGTTGAAATCGGTGCGTCCCTTGAAGAGGGTGTCCTTGACCGGAATGGAATTCTCGATGGAGAAGACGAGGTTCTTGTCACCCGCAAGATACATCTTGTAGAGGTCCTCGTTGGTGATTTTGCGATGCGCCTTCTTGACCGCGTCAGTGTGCATTACGGCTACTGAATCGTCCAGCGAACCTATCTGGAGGACGACAGGCATCTTGCCTTCTTCGTAGAAGATCTTGAGGCTGTCCACCGTGGAGGTGAATTTGCCGTTGACTGACTTGTAGGCAACCTGCAGGGTGCGGATGTCCTTGAGCCTCTGCACGGCTACGCTCTTGCGGTAGTCCCTCTGCTTGTTGAAGTTCACAGGCTCCATTATGGAACTGTAGATTGCATACGTCAGGAATGCGATGACTCCCAGCAGCACGACTTCAATGATGATCTTGACTGTCTTGTTCATTTTATGTTATTTTTATTAGTATCCAAA